>CAZVPK010000008.1:15731-28971 GCA_964628505.1 uncultured Chthoniobacter sp. | reverse complement strand
TAATTGTCACAGTTTTCTCACGGGAGAATAGGTTCTCTTAGGTTGTTGACGGTGGCTGGCCGGGTTCGCCTGTGGCGATTTGATGGAGTGGGACGGGATTCTTTGCTCCTGGAATTTTCGGTGGAATTCCTCGCCCCGACAATCCGTTCGGGAGTTTTGGGAGGGGCAATTCCTGCGTGGCCGGCGGGTTGTGGGGCGCTCCCTATCCCGGTGAGGCTGGCGGTTCGGAAGTGAAGGCGATGTTGGGATTTTTTTCCCCGAGGTAGCCGACGGTCCAGGCGCTGGGGAGGAGGACGACCCAGAAGCCGGAGGAGTCCTTCGCGAGCGCGGAACCGCTTGGCAACAGGAGTTCCGGGCGTTCGGCGAGGGGCTTTCCGTCGGCGAGCGGCCAGCGGGCGAATTGCCACGGGGCGGATTCGACGCGGCATTCGGCGCTGTATTCGGTCTCGAGGCGGTATTGCATGACCTCGAACTGGAGCGGGCCGACGGCGCCGAGGAGCGGAACGCGCTGGGCGGAATCGGGGAGTTCGAATTGCTGGGCGACGCCCTCCTTGAGGAGCTGGTCGAGGCCTTCGCGGAAGCGTTTGAACTTCGCCGTGCTGGAATTGCGGAGGTAGGCGAAGCACTCGGGCGCGAAGCGGGGCGTTTCGTCGTAGCGGATCGCGGGGTCTTCGCTGACGGTGTCGCCGATGAGGAAATCGTAGTTGCCCACAATGCCCACGACGTCACCGGCCCAGGCCTCGTCGACGGTTTCGCGCTCCTGCGCGAAGAGGCGCTGGGAGTTGCCGAGGCGGATGGATTTTCCGAGGCGGATGTGGGTGGCGTTCATGTCGCGGCGGAAGCAGCCCGAGACGATGCGGAGGAAGGAAACGCGGTCGCGGTGCTTGGGATTCATGTTTGCCTGGATTTTGAAAACGAATCCGGAGAACGGCTCGGAATGGGGCTCTACGGCGGTTTCACCGCTGAGGCGAGGGGCGGGTGGGGGCGCGAGGCGGAGGAAATTGTCGAGAAGGAGTTGGACGCCGAAATTGTTGGCGGCGCTGCCGAAAAAGACCGGTGTGGATTTTCCCGCGCGGACGGATTCGAAATCGAAATCGGCTCCGGCACCGTCGAGGAGTTCGAGTTCGTCGCACACGCGTTTGTGGACATCGGGGGCGAGGGCGGCGCGAACGGTGTCGTCCTCGATGCCTGCGACCGAAACGGGGGCGCGGTAGGTGCCGCCGGGAGTTCGCTCGAAAAGGTGGACGGATTTTTCGCCACGGTCATACACGCCGCGGAATTCGGGTCCGTCGCCCAAGGGCCAATTCATCGGGATCGCGTGGATGCCGAGGACGGATTCGAGTTCGTCGAGAAGCTCGAGCGGCGGGCGTGCGGGGCGATCGAGCTTGTTCATGAAGGTGAAAATCGGCACGCCGCGCTTGCGGCAGACTTCGAAGAGTTTCCGGGTCTGGGACTCGATGCCCTTGCCCGCGTCCACGACCATCACAGCGGCATCGACGGCGGTGAGGACGCGGTAGGTGTCCTCGGAAAAATCCTTGTGGCCGGGTGTGTCGAGGAGGTTCACGACGCAACCGCGGTAGTCGAATTGAAGCACGGTGGAACTGACCGAGATGCCGCGTTGTTTTTCCAACTCCATCCAGTCGCTGCTGGTGGCTCGTTGGTTTTTGCGGGAGGTGACGCTGCCGGCGAGTTGGACCGCGCCGCCGTAGAGGAGAAATTTCTCGGTGAGCGTGGTTTTTCCGGCGTCCGGGTGGGAGATGATGGCGAAGGTGCGGCGGCGGGCGATCTCCCGCTCGGCGGTGGTCATATCTCGAAGGGTTTCGGGAGGGAGGTGAGAAGTTTGCAGCCGGTTTTGGTGACGAGAACGACGTCCTCGTGGCGGACGCCGCCGAGGCCGGGGATGTAGATTCCAGGCTCGACGGTGAGGATTTGACCGGGTTGGAAAACGGTGTCGGAGAAGCGCGGGGATTCGTGGACCTCGAGTCCGAGCCCGTGGCCGGTTCCATGGAAAAATCCCTGCCAGCGGCCGTCCTTGATTTCGGTGGGATAGCCTTGGTCGGCGAAGAATTTTTTCACCATGTTGTGGATGATGCGGCCCTCGGTGCCGGGCTTGATGGCGTCGAGGGCGAGCTTTTGTCCCTCCAGGCAGGTGGTCCAGAGTTTGCGTTGTTCGGGCGTGGCCTGGCCGCGCACGACGGTGCGGGTGATGTCCCCGAAAAAGCAGGAGCGGGCGTCGCGCGGGAAGATGTCGAGAATGAGAAGTTGATTGGCCAGGAGCGGGCCGGAGCCGCGGTGGTGGGGATCGCAGGCTTGGATGCCGCAGGCCACGATGGTGTCGCCGCGGGCCTCGCCGCCGGCGCGGAGGACGGCGGTTTCCATTTCGACGCGGAGGAGTTCGGAGGTGAGGCGGTCGCCGTTGTGCGAGAGCGATCCGTCCTTGAGGATTTTCGCGGCGCGGAGGACTTCAAGGCCCCGGGTCATTCCGGCCTCGGCGATGGCGATGGCGTTTTCGACGGCGTGGATTTCGGAGCGGGTTTTGATTTCGCGTTGGGGGAGGAACTCGCCGCGGACGGGCTTCACATCGATGCCGGCTTTTTTGAGATCGCGGGCGATGCCGAATGGAAATTCGGAGGGGACTTTGACTTCGAGGACGTTTTTGGAAAGGAGCCAGGTCGCGACGACCTTGGAGTAGGGCGGGTTTTTATCGGGATTCTTTTTGGCGCGCTCGGAGAATTCGGAGAAGGACTCGACGAAATCCACTTTCGCCTCGGCGCGGCCGCGGTCGATTTCGAGGTCGTTGAGGAGGAGAAATGTTTTTCCTTCGGTTTCAAGAAACGCGAAGGCGTCGGGGGCGCGGAATCCGCTCGCGTAAAGGATGTCCGCGTTCGTCTCCGGGCAGGCGATGAGAAGTCGGGCTCTGGCCATGGTGGGTGTTTAACTAATCGCGGAACGGCGAAGGGGCCAGAAGGGATTTGTTGAAATGGCGGCTCATTCCGCGCCGCGTGCGGCTTGGATGAAGTCCCGCACTTTCGCGGGGTCCTTGCGCCCCGGCGAGGATTCCACGCCACCGGCGACATCCACGGCGGAGGGACGGACCGCACAAACCGCCTCGGCCACATTTCGCGGGGAGAGACCGCCGGCAAGGACGAATTTTTTTTCCGGAAACTCCGAGACGAAATCTCGCAACAGCGTCCAATCGGCCGTTTCGCCGGTGCCGCCGTAGGCCGAGGGCGACCAGGCGTCGAGGAGGAGGTGGGGAGTTTGGAAGTGGAGGGCGAGTTCGAGTGCTTCGCGGTCTTTGGCGCGGATCGCCTTCATCCAACTCGCCGCGCCGGAACGCACGCATTGCGCCGGGGTTTCATCGCCGTGGAATTGGATCGCCTCGAAGCAACCCGAGCGAATCAGGGTTTCCAACAAATCCGGAGACGCATTCACCACCACCGCCACGCGGTCCGCCACGCCCTCCAATCCGCGAATCCAACCCAACGCCTCCGACGAAAGATGGCGGGAGGATTTTTCATAAAAATTGAAACCCAGCGCGTCCGCGCCCGCCTCCGAGCACATCCGGGCATCGGCTTCGGTGGTGATGCCGCAAATTTTCACACGTCCCGGGCCCGGGGCGAAAAGCCTCATTCGATCAGGCGGGCGTTGGCTTTTTTGATCGAGGGGTGGTGTGTGATGGCATGGATGCGGCCGTCGCTCGTCCGGAAGAACGAACTCAAAATCCAGCTCACGATGCTGACCACGATCGATCCGAAAAACGCGCTCCAGAATCCATCGACACTGAACGAGGGAACCACCTGGCCGACGAACAGCAGCAGCAGCGCGTTCACCACCAGAATGAAGAGCCCCATCGTCACGATGATGAAGGGAATGCTCAAAAGAAGCAGGACCGGCCGCACGAAGGCATTGATAATGCCCAGCAGGAGGGAGGCTCCGAGGAGCGCGCCGGCGCTCGAGCAGTGGATGCCCGGCACGAGTTTTTCGGCGGCGAAGACGGCCACGGTGGTCACCGCCCAGCGAATCAAAAACGCAGTCACGTCTCCTAGTTAAACGGGGTCGGAATTTTTTGAAGAAATATTTTGCAAATCGCGGGAGGCGGTTTCAAGAATCCCATCCATGCCAGCGAAAACCAGCAAAGCACCGGCCAAGGCCGTCAAGGCGACCTCCAGCCCGGCCAAAGCCAAAAAAACAGCTGCTCCCGCAGCCAAAAAGGCCCCCGCAACCGCCACGAAACCCGCTGCCAAGGCCAAACCCTCGCCGGCCAAGCCCGCCAAAACCGCCCCGGCGCCCAAGGCTCCGAAGGCCGCCAAGGCGATGAAGTCCGCGGCTCCCGCTCCGAAACCCGCGCCCGCTTCGAAAATCGAGGAAACCGTGATCACCCGCGACATGATTGCAACCCGCGCCTACTACATCGGCGAACGCCGCCAGACGATGGGCTGGGGCGGCGACCCTTCGACCGACTGGATCGAGGCCGAGAGCCAGTTGATCGCCGAGGCGAAGCGCAAGAAAAAATCCTGACGCGCCGGGCGCTCCGATGCGCTCCTACGCCTCCCTCCCCGCGTGACAATCCACCAACGCCTCGAAAAATTCCTCGGCCGTCTCCCGCAAACCTCGCTGGCGGCTTTTGTCGCTCCGAATGCGAGCCTCATGGGCGATGTGCGATTGGGGAGGGATTCCAGCGTTTTTTACGGAGCCGTCCTGCGGGGGGATATCGAGTCGATCCGGATCGGCGAAGGGACGAATGTGCAGGACGGCGCGGTGGTTCATCTCGCCGACGACCTGCCCGCGATCGTCGGCGCGCGCTGCACCATCGGCCACTCGGCCATCGTGCACGCCTGCCGCATCGGCGATCTTTGTCTTGTCGGCATGGGAGCCGTGATCCTCGACGGCGCGGAAATCGGCGACGAATGCCTCATCGGCGCCCGCGCCCTCGTCACCCAGCGGACAAAAATCCCGCCGCGTTCCCTCGTGATCGGCTCCCCCGCCAAGGTGGTGCGCCAACTCGATGCGGCCGAGATCGCCTCGTTGCGCGAGAGCGCCGAAAAATACATCACCGTGGCCCGCGCCCATGCGGAGCTTTGCGAGAGGGAAGACGAGGAATTTTGAAGCCCGTTCGCCCCGCCCCCGGCGGCCGTCCATGAACCTCCCCAACCGCCTCACCGTCGCGCGCCTCGGTCTCGCCGCCGTGTTTGTCGCCTGTTTCTCCATCGAATTCCCCTTCCGCTACCCGGCGGCCTTCGCGGTTTTCGTGCTGGCGACATTCACCGATTGGCTCGACGGGGAGATCGCGCGCCGCCAGGGGCTGATCACCGATTTCGGCAAGCTCATGGATCCGCTTGCCGACAAAATCCTCACCGCCGCCGCGTTCATCTGCCTCGCGGGCCTCGGGGCCCTGCCCGCGTGGGCCGCGGTTTTGATCATCAGCCGCGAATTCCTGATCACCGGCCTCCGATCGCTCGCCGCCTCGAACGGCGTCGTGATGGCCGCCGACACGCTGGGGAAACACAAAACCTCCTGGCAGATGGGCACGATCCTTTACTTTCTCCTTCTGCTGGCCTGGCGGGATTTCCACACCCCGCCGTGGTTCGACGCCGCCTGGTGGGCCGGCACGCATGTGTTCGTGCCGGTCACCGTCGCGCTCTCCACGTGGTCGGGCCTGGCCTATCTTTGGAAAAACCGCGCCCTCATCGACGGGCGCTGAGTTTTTTCAAAAAATCACACCGCAAGTCCGAAGCGGTGCCTCACCTCGACGTAGTCGATTTTCAGCGAGGCCCCGATCAAGCGACCGACCAGGCGCTCTCCGGCGAGACGCACCATGCGGTCGAAGGCGGCGGGCTCGAGGTCCACGCCGTCGTGTTTGATCTCGAGAATGCGCGAGCCGCTCGAGAGCAGTTTCGCTAGGAACAATTCCGCCTCCACGGGATCGTCCGTGTGGTGCGTGTCCACGCGTTTGTTGTGCTCCGGGAAGACCGTGTAGGCGATGGCGAATTTGGCGAGCATGGGATGGTTCATGGTTTCTGCCTCCATCAAACACCCGTTGCGTCGCACCGTCCTCGGGGTGTTCCCCCCATGGAAACGGGGCGGCGCGTTCGCGGAGTCTTCACCCGCTCCAAGCACTCCAATCATGAAGAAACACAAAAAAACACCCTGGGCCCCGCCCGCTCCCCGCGTTCACGAATCCCAAGACGACCGCTCCCGCACCAACGCCGGAAAAACCGTCAACAGCAAGGTCCGCAGCGAGGGGCGCACCCTCGCCGCCCTCGAGCGTGCCGCCCTGGCCAAGCGCACGCTGGAAGCCGGGCAGGCCCGAACGCACGCATCCGGTCGATGATTGTTTTTCACAGTCCATTCACCGGATCGGAAAAATTCCCATCCAACCCTCCCAACGGCCCCCGCTTCTCGAAAAAAACCCGAATCCCTATTTCCCGATCATGACCAAAATCAAACTCGCCAAGCGCCCCTCCGGAAAAAGCGATACCCCGCCGCGCCCCGTCGAAAAACCCGCCTCGAAGCGCGTCTCCGTGGGCATCGCCGACGACCACACCTTCATCCGCGAGGCCCTTCGCTCCGTGCTCTCCACCGAGGAGACCATCCACGTTGTGGGCGAGGCCGACAACGGCCGCAAGGCCGTCGAAATGGCCGTCGCCGAGCGTCCCGATGTCGTTCTCATGGACATCGGCATGCCGCGCCTCAACGGTCTCGAGGCCGCCCGCCAGATCCGCCAATCCGCCCCCGGCGTGCGCGTGATCCTGCTCACCGCCTTCGGCAACGACCACTACATCCAGCAGGTGATGGACGGCGACATCGATGCCTACATTTTGAAGGACTCGCCCTCCAACCTCGTCACCCACGCCATCCACGAAGTCGCCGAGGGAAGGAAATTCTACAGCCCCGAGATTTCCCGCCGCATCCGCAAGATCGGCGTGGAATCGTCGAACGGCCATGGTTCGAAGACCGCCGTGAGGCTCACCGGCCGCGAGATCGAGGTGCTCCAGCTCATCGCCGAGGGGGCCGCGAACAAACAAATCGCCGGCGAACTCGGCATCAGCATCAAGACCGTCGAGAAGCACCGCCAGAATCTCATGGACAAGCTTCACATCCACGAGACCGCCGGCCTCACGCGCTACGCGATCTCCTCGGGGGTGATCGACAACATGGTCCAGACCCTTCTCCCGCTCTAGCGCGGGGCGTTCCCCCCATGGCGGCGCGGCGTGGTCCCGCGCAGGGTGGTTGCAGAAAGGCAAACACCATGACCACAAACAAACTCAAAACCAAACCGAGGGGATGGACCCTCCCGCTCGCGATCCAATTCGGCTGCCTGGCCGGATTGGTCGTGGCGGCCATCCTCCTCTTCACGCCCGCCTCGGGCGGTGTCGACACCGTCCCGGCCGGCCCATCGGTCCTCGTTCTCTACGACAACGACGGCCAATACGGCTGGCTCGGCGAAATCTACTCGACCAAGCTGGAGAACCTGCTCGGGCACTTCGATGCCCGCGTCGTCCGCAAGCCCTTCGCGCAATACGCCGCCGGGGACATCGAGGGCCACGACGCCACATTCTACCTCGCCTCGGTCTGGAACGAGACCCCGCTGCCGGGCATTTTCCAGAACGACCTGGAGACCACCACGCGCCCGTTCGTGTGGCTCGGCGTGAACCTCTGGCGCTACGCCTGGGACCTGTCGAACTACTCCTGGCGACCCGCCTTCGAGGAGAAATACGGATTCCGCCTGGTCTCCTACTCGGGCGAACGCCATCCCACCGTGGTCTACAAGCAGACCGATCTGGTGAAGGAACCGTTCGACCTCGGACTCACCCGGCTCGAGGTCCTCGATCCCGCGAAGGTCAAGGTCCACGCCACCTGCCTCGACGAGTCCGGCAAGGCCTGGCCCTATGTCGTTCAAAGCGGAAATTTCTGGGTTGTCGCCGACATGCCCATGATCTCGACCTCGTTTGAAAACCGCTCGCTGGCGTTCCAGGACCTGCTCCACGACATGCTCGGCATTTTCCACGAGGAGAAGCACCGGGCGTTTTTCCGCATCGAGGATGTCGCCGCCGTTTGCGACCTGCCGACGCTCCAGGCCCTCGGAAACACGATCGACGAGCTGGACGTGCCGTTCACGATCAGCCTGATTCCCGAATACCGCGACTGGTCCGGCGTCTACAACAACGGCGTGCCCGAAACCGTCCGCATCACCAAAAACAGTCCCGTCACCGCGGAGATCAAGCGCTGGACCACCTTTGGAGGCCAGATCCTCCAGCACGGCACCACGCACCAGATCGACGGCCTGCTCAATCCCTACACGGGCGTGAGCGGCGACGACTACGAGTTCTACCGCGTGACCGCCGACGAACTCGGATTCCTCACGCTCGTCGGCCCGCTCGCCGACAATTCCGAGGCGAACGCCCGCAAGCGGGTGAACCGGGGAAAAAACATCCTGCTCAACGCCGGGTTCACGCCGGAGGGTTGGCTCACGCCGCACTACCTCTCGTCGCCCGAGGGCTACCGCGCCTTCGCGGGCATCCACCCGTTTGCCTGCGACCGCGCGATCTTCTTCTTCAAGGACGGCCAGGGATTGACGCAGGCCAGCGAGTTGAACTCGCCCTACATCTACCGCGACACCTACGGCCTCAAACGCATGCCCGAGACCATCGGCTACATCGATCCCTGGGGCTGGTATGAAATCCAGCCGCCGAGCCTGCCGGAGGACCTCTTGAAACGCGCCAAGGCCCTCAAGGTCGTGCGCGACGGATGGGCCGGCTTCTACTTCCACTGGTATATCGACCCCGAATACCTCCGCCAGGTCGTCACCGGCCTCAAGGAACTCGGCTTCGAGTTCACGATCCTCGAGCCCAACCTGAACTGATCCATGTGTGGAATCGTTGGACATGTCGGAAAACCGGCGGCCGCGCCCTTCCTCGTTGAAGGGTTGCGGCGGCTGGAATACCGCGGCTACGACTCGGCCGGTGTCGCCGTCCTCGACGGCGGCGGCACCGCCCTGCGCAAGGCCGTGGGTCACGTCTCCGCGCTGGCGGAGCAAATCGCCGCGAGCCCGCCCCAAGGCTCCACCGGCATCGGCCACACCCGCTGGGCCACCCATGGCGGGGTGACGGTCGAAAACGCCCATCCCCACCTCGATGCCTCGGGGCGTCTCGCCCTCGTTCACAACGGCGTGGTCGAAAACCACAAGGACCTCCGCGCCGAACTCGAGGCGCGGGGACACCGATTCGTTTCCCAAACCGACACCGAATCGGTCTCGCGGATGATCGGCGAATACTACGACGCCCTGGGCGAGAAATCCCGCGAGGCCCTGTTGGAGGCCGTCCGAGAGGCCCTGCGGCGGGTGAGGGGAGCCTACGCCATCGCCCTCGTGCACCAGGATGCCGGAAACCTTCTGGTCGCCGCCAGGCGGGGAAGTCCGCTGGCGCTGGCATTCGGCCGGGAGAATCAATTTCTCGCCAGCGATCCCGCCGCCGTCGCCTCATGGGCGGACGAGGTCGTCTATCTCAACGACGGCGAGATCGCCTGGCTCGACGGCGCCGAATTCGGCATTTCCAACCTCGACGGTTCGAAAGCCGCCGGGCCGGTCGTGAAGCCCCTGGGAATTTCGGGGGCCGAGGGAACCCGCGGGACGTTCCGGCATTTCATGGAGAAGGAAATCCACGAGCAGCCGGGCGCGCTCCGCGAGGCCATGCGAGGGCGTCTGGCACCCGAGACCGCGACCGCCCGGTTGAACGGACTTCAATCCCCGCCCGCCGAGATGCGGGCCTGGGAAAGCCTGCTCCTCACCGCCTGCGGAACCTCGTTCCATGCGGCTCTGGCGGGCGAATACATCATCGAGTCCCTGGCCCGCATGCCCGTGGAATGCGAATACGCCAGCGAATTCCGCTACCGCAACTCGCCGCTCGACCCCGACTGCGCGGTTTTCGCGCTCAGCCAGAGCGGCGAAACCGCCGACACGCTCGCCGCCCTGCGCGAGAGCCGAAGGCGGGGCGCGCCGGCATTCGGAATCTGCAACAATGTCGAAAGCTCCATCGGCCGCGAAAGCGACGGCGGCATCGACCTGCGCGCGGGCCGGGAGATCGGCGTCGCCGCCACCAAAACCTTCACGTCACAGGTTCTGGTGTTGGCGATGCTGGGACTTCTCCTCGGCCGCATGCGGGACCTCTCCGCGCGAGGCGGACGCGAGATTCTCTCGGCCTTGGAAAAAATTCCCTCGCTGGTCGAAAAGGTGTTGGAACTCGATTCCGAGGTCGCCCGCATCGCCAGGAAATATGCGGCGGCGCGGAGTTTCCTGTTCTTCGGGCGCCAGGCGAATTTCCCCGTCGCCCTCGAAGGCGCTCTCAAGCTCAAGGAGATCGCCTACATCTCCACCGGCGCGCATCCGAGCGCCGAGCTCAAACACGGCGTCATCGCCCTCGTCAACGAATCCACGCCCAGCGTGTTCGTCGCCCCGCGCGACGAGATGTTCGAGAAAAACCTCTCCAACATCGAGGAGGTCAAGGCCCGCAAGGGCCCGGTGATCGCCGTCGGCACCGAGGGCGACGAGGTATTGCGCAGCCTGTGCGACGAGGTCGTTCTCGTTCCCGATTGCCCGGCTTTTTTGGCTCCCATCGTCACCGTCGTGCCGTTGCAACTCCTCGCCTACCACATTGCCGCGGAGCTGGGCTGCGATGTGGACAAGCCCCGGAACCTCGCCAAGAGCGTGACGGTCGAATAAGCCGTGCCCACCCCGGTCTGGACATTCTTCAACATTGCCAAGAAATTCCCGTTCCGTTTTCGAAACCCGTCAAACCAAAGCTTCCCATGATCCAACCAACCCTGCCTGCCATTCTGTGTCTCGCCGCCCTGTGCGCCGGTCCCGTTGCCGCCCAATCCCTCTCGCCGCGACCGGTTCCGCAGCGCGGCCCCGTGGAGCCGAATTCGGGTTACTTCGATGCCGGCACCACCGGCACCCTGTCCGGTCGCCAAGTCGCTCCGCCCGTTTCCCCGGGGGAATCCCCCACGCGAATCTGGTGGAATGGAAAGGGCCTTCTGCAAGGGGAGGGAAATCCCGTTTTCGAGGCCCGCAAATCCCTCGAGGACCGGGGCCTCAAGTTCACCGGAAACTACCAGGGCGCGTTCTTCGGGGTTCTTGCCAGCCAAGGGGGCTCGCGCGGGTTTTGGGACGAGCAGATCAATTTCGGCTCCGAGTGGAATTTCGGAAAACTTCTCGGCGTCGAGGCCCTCGAGGGCACCACCGCCTTCGGCAATTTCCGCTACCGCGATTCGCAACCGCAGGCGAACCCCAACGAGTTCGTCCAGGCCAACTCGATGTTCAACCCCTCGAACTGGCAATCCGGCACCCAGTTCCGCGTGATGAGCTTCGGCCTCCAGATCGGCACCCGCAATCTTCTCCCCGTCGAGGACATGGTCCTCCTCCGCGCGGGCTGGTTGCAACCCCAGCGCGAGTTCATCGACCAGCCCCTTTCGAAGCTTTTCCTGAACACCGCCGTGAACAGCTCCAAGGGCCTGGGAGGAAACATCCCGTTCTCCTCGAGTTTCTCGACCTGGGCGGGAACGCTCAAAATCAAGCTCCACGACACTGTTTACCTGAAGAACGGCCTTTTCATGTCGTTCCCGCAGGCCACCTCCTCGACGAACCACGGCCTGGCCTACCGCGGTTTCGCGCCCGACACCTCGCTCAACGGCCTCTTCTACATGGGCGAGCTCGGCTTCACTCCGAAGATCGGCCCCTCCGAACTCGAAGGCCGCTACGCGTTCGGCGGCTACTATTACGGAACTCCGCAAAAACAAACCGTCACCTGGAGCGGGAACCGCGTGGACGGCCGCTACGGGTTTTATTTCCAGGCCGACCAGATGCTTTATCGCGAGCCCTCCGCCGCGGAAAAATCCTCCTCCGCCTCCGATGGCAAAAGCTTCAAGGAGGTCGCGCCCGCCGAAAAACCCAAACTCTCGAAACAGGGCCTTGGCATGTTCAACCTCGTCTCCATGGCCCCCGGTTTCGCGGTCGCGAACAACTTCCCGTTCTATTTCCAAAGCGGCCTCGCCTACACCGGCCCGATTCCCGGCCGCGACAAGGATGTCGCCATGGTCGCCATCGGCTACGGGGCGTATCAGGGCGGCGTCACCGAACCCTCGCGCTCCTACACCGCCGTGATCGAGTGCGGCTACCGGTTCCAGCTCAACGGCTGGTCCTATGTGCAGCCGTTCTTCCAATACCTGTCCCGTCCCAACGGAACCAGCGAGGTCGCCAACGCCGCCATACTCGGCTTCCAGACCGGCCTGGTTTTCTAAAAAAAATTCCCGCGCCTTGATGGCGACGCCCCGTCCCGCTACCCAAGGGCCATGGCAATGATCCATGTCAACCGCAACCGCGAAACCTTGGGCAAATTCACCGACCAGGAGGTGGCCGACGGATTGAAATCCGGCCGCTTCCTTCCCGGCGACCTCGCCTGGAAGGATCCCATGCCGGCCTGGCAGCCCCTCTCGGCGTTCACCGACCTGCCCGAGGCGTCCGCCGAGGAGGAAAATTCCCCCGCCGTGGAAATTCCGGTCGAGTCGGTCGTGGAGCCCGCCTGGCAGCGTGCTGCGGGGTTTTCGATGGGCGCCGCGATCCGGACCGTCAAACAGGTTTTCGAATCGCCCGCCTCGACGTTTTCGAATCTGTCCTCCACCGCCGGAATCGGACGCCCGCTGGCTTTTTTCCTGCTTCTATCGTGGGTCTGCGGATCGGTGGCGGTCGGCTACGAGTGTCTGGCCGCCTGGATCAATCCCGATTCCCTGCTCCAGAGCTTTGCCCAATTTCCGGAACCGATCCGGCAGGAGTTGCAGTCGTGGTTCGAGACCCGGGGACACAAAAAAGCCATCCTCTTCGTGTTCGCCTCGTCGGTGGTTTTCCAGCCGTTCTTTCTGCTGGTGCGAATTTTTGCGTTCTCCCTGCTGGTCCACTTTTTTTTGATGGTGGTCGGCGCCCGGTCGAAAAATTTCGGCGTCACCTTCCAGGCTCTCGCCTACTCCTCCGGAGCCGCCGCGGCCCTTCAAATCTTCCCCTTGG
Source organism: uncultured Chthoniobacter sp. (assembly GCA_964628505.1). Classification (GTDB taxonomy): domain Bacteria; phylum Verrucomicrobiota; class Verrucomicrobiia; order Chthoniobacterales; family Terrimicrobiaceae; genus UBA967. The sequence goes on along the minus strand of CAZVPK010000008.1, from coordinate 15,914 downwards.
TCGGAACCCTGCTGGGAGTGGTCGGATCGTTCATCCTCGGATTCCTCGCCGTGAAAAACGCCCATGCCGCCTCCGGATGGCAGGTCGCGCTGGCGGCCCTTCTCGTCATGATGCTCGCCTGCGGGTTGGTTGTTCTCCTCTCCGCGGGAATTGTGGGGCTTGCCCTCGGAATGGCTCCCAAAA
>CAZVPK010000008.1:0-15631 GCA_964628505.1 uncultured Chthoniobacter sp. | reverse complement strand
GGCCTCCAATCTTCAGGGCCAAAGGCCCGGCGCCATCCCAGCGTGGGGCATCGCCCCACGAACCGGGCCCCATTTGAAAACAGCGCCAACGGCGCGGCTCATCGGCGTTTCGTTATATCGCTGCGGATCAGTCGGGCCTTCAGCCCTATTCAGTTTTCATAAACGCAATCCTTGGCCGTTGGCCAAGGCTGGGATGGTGACGCGCCGTTGGCGCTCGGGACCGAAATCGCCAACCTGATTGTCGTCCGGTCTTCTGAAGCGAGCCCCTGATGGATTCGTGTGAAATCCACACCCATTCAGGGCCAAAGGCCCGGCGCGATCCCAGCGTGGGGCATCGCCCCTAAAAACCGATCCCCAATCTTCAGGGCCAAAGGCCCGGCGCCATCCCAGCGTGGGGCATCGCCCCACGAACCGGGCCCCATTTGAAAACAGCGCCAACGGCGCGGCTCATCGCCGGGGAACGCGATGTCCGCTCGGGAGCCTCCGCTTGCAAGGCGGCGCGCGGTTGGTAAGCTCCACGGCCATCATGAAACTCCCATCCGCCGCGGTCTTTGTTTTCGGCTCCGCCCTTCCCGCGATGGCATCGGAAACCGACCAGACGACCAGCCTTTGGCAGGTCATCGTGTCGGGCGGTCCGGTGATGTATCCGCTCGGCGCGATGTCGGTTTTGGCGGTCATGCTGATCCTTGTTTACCTCTTTTCGCTGCGGCGGGGGACGGTTGTGAGCGGCCGCTACATGCAGGCGGCGGAGGCGTTGATCCGCAAAAAGGACTACCTCGGCCTGCTGGCCGTCTCGAACCGCCACGACGAGGCGGTGGCGGGCGTGATGGAGCGCGCCCTGCATTTTCTCACCCAAAATCCGGGCGCCTCCATGGCGGAGGTCCGCGAAATCGCCCAGGCCGAGGGACTGCGTCTCGCGGGCCTTTGGAACCAGCGCATCAGCTATCTCGCCGATGTGGGAACCATCGCCCCCATGCTGGGGCTTTTCGGCACGGTTTTGGGAATGATCAAATCCTTCTCGGTGGTCGCGAGCGACATCGCGGCGTCGAGGCCCATGATGCTCGCCGAGGGCGTCGCCGAGGCGCTGGTCACGACCGCGGCCGGGCTGCTCATCGGAATTCCCGCGATGGCGGCGTATGCGTTTTTCCGCGGACGCGTCCAGGGAATGGTTTCCGATCTCGAGGCGGCCTCGACGGTTCTCATGGCCCAACTCGGCGCGGCCTCCCCGGATTCCGCCAAGCGCTGAAGCCATGAATTTCCGCGGGGCCATCCAATCGAACACGCAGGGGTTCCAGATCGCCCCGATGGTCGACATCGTTTTTCTCCTTCTGATTTTCTTTCTCGTGACGTGGAATTTTTCCCGCAACGAAATGGAACTCGATGTGAAGGTGCCCAAGGCCCGCGAGGGCAAGGAAACCCGGCGCGCCGTGGGCGAGGTGATTCTCAATGTGAAGGCCGACGGAACCGTGGTGATGAACCGTCGCCCGATGGATTCGAAGGCGCTCAAGGAGGCGCTGGCCAAGATCGCCTCGCTCTATCCCGACCAGGCGGTGATTCTGCGCGGCGACGAAAACACCGACTACCGCCATGTCGTCGAGGTGCTCGATATTTGCCGGCGCGCGAACATCTGGAACGTCGCCTTCGCGACAAGCCGTCCGGAATGAGGATTCGACTTTTGCTTTTGCTCGCGGCGGCGACGGCCTTCGCGCAGGACGATGTGCCTGTGCGGCGCGCTTTGCCGGCGGATGCGCCGGTCCCCGGGGAATACGCCAATCCCGCATGGATGGAGATGGTGGAACCCCAAATCCGCAGGGCGGAACCCGTGACCCCCGTCGCCACGCCGCCACCCGTTCCCGAACCTTCGCCGATTCCCGTCGCACCGCCTGTTCTCGAGGATCCCGCTCCGCCGGCCGAGGCGCCGACAGCCTTGGAGGAAGGGATTCGCATCGCACCGGTCGCGCCCGCCGACGAGGCCGGGGCCACCCTCGCGCGGGCGAACAATTTTTACGCCCGCAAGCTTCATGAATTCGCGATTCCGGAATACGAGAAATTCCTGGTCCTCGAAACCGCCGGCAAAAAGCGCGACGAGGCGATGTTCCGTTTGGCGGAGAGCCATCGACTTGCCGGAAACGCCGCCGCCGCCCGGGCGGGCTATGAAAATCTCGTGACCGAATTCCAAACCGGAGAATTCGCCGCCGCAGGCGCCTACCGGCTGGGAACGATTCTTTTTTCCGAACGTCTCCACGAGCCCGCGGGCATTCAGTTCGGGCTTGCCGCCCGCGAGGCGAAGGAACCGGAGGTTCGGTTGGCCGCCGCCTACTTCGCCGCGCGCAGCCTCGAGGCGCTCGGCAAGGACGACGCCGCCGAGGACAACTACAAGGCGGTTCTCGAAACCAAAACCGGCAACCCGTATTTTGAAAACGCCGCCATGGCGCTCGGGGCGATCCAACTGCGCCAGGGGAAATCCAAGGCGGCGATGGCCACCTACGAAACACTCGCCGAGGCGGCCGCATCCCCGGAGGTTTCCGCCAATGCCTATTTGCAGGCGGCGCGACTGGCCAAAGAGTCGGGATTCACTCCGAAGGCGCTGGGACTTTACGAGCAGGCGGCGGCGAAGGCCGTGGATAACGAAACGAAAACCCAGGCGCGGCTTTCGGCCTTGCGTTTGCGTTTCGAGGAAAAAGACCACGAGGGTGTTTTGAAAACGGCGGCGGAATTGGAAAACCAGGTTCAGCCCGCCGCCCGCGCCGAGGTTCTTCAAATCCTCGCCGCCTCGCTCCGCCGCACCGGAAAGGACAAGGAGGCGAAGGAGGCCTACGACCGCCTCATCGCCGCGCATCCCGAGGAGGCGACGCCCGAGATTTTGTATCAGCGCCTGCTGTGTCTCTACGCGCTCAAGGATCCCGCCTTGGTGGACGAGGCGGACCGCTTCGCGCAATCCGGGGCGGACCCCAAACAAAAAGCCGCCGTCGGGCTACTCAAGGCCGAATCGCTTTTCCAATCCGGCAACCACTCCGCCGCCGCGAAGGCCTACGAACCGCTCCTGGAGAACACCTGGCTGGAACCCCCGCAACGCACCGCCGCGCTTTACAAGCACGCCTGGAGCCTCGCCGCCTCGGGGGATCCGGCCGGCGCGATCGCGGCCTACACCGAATTCCTCGCCAAGCATCCGAACGACAAACTCGCCTCCAGCGCCCTCCTCCAGCGCGGCCTCGCCCGCCAGAAGGCGAAGGACCACGAGGGAGCCATCGCCGATTTCGACCGCTTGCTCAAGGACTACGCGATGGGCAAGGAGGTCGAGTTGGCGCTCCTCCAAAAGGCGCTCACCTGCGGACACCTCAAAAAATACCCCGAGATGGCCGAGGCGTTCCGCCAGCTTTTGGAAAAATACCCGAAGTCCGCCGCCGCCGCGCAGGCCAACTTCTGGCTCGGCTGGGCCGCCTACGAGAACCGGGATTTCAAGGAGGCCGTGCGCTATCTTTCCCGCGCCCGCGAACTTGACGCCGCCAATTACGGCGAGCGCGCCACGCTCCGCATCGTCCTCGCCCACTACCAACTCGAAAACCGCTCCGCCGCCGCCCGCGAGGTCGAGCGCCACAAGGGCGCGCCGCTGCCTCCCGAGGTGCTTGTTTGGGTCGCCGAGGGGAAAATCCAGGACCGCGAATTCCAGGGCGCCGTCGCAATTCTCCAACCACTCCTGGAAAATCCCAAATCCGCCCCGCCGGGCGCCTGGTTGCTGCTTTCCGAGGCGAACACCGGCTTGGGCGACTACGAAAAAGCCTCGCAAATCGCCGACACCTATCTGGCGGCGGTCACCGAACCGCCCGCTCAGGCGAGGGGACATCTCGCCAAGGCCAGGGCCGAAGCGGGGCTCCAGCGGTTTCCCGCCGCGCGGCAGGCGGTCGAGCAGGCGTTGTTCCTGCAGCCCGAAGGACGCTTGAATTCCGAAGCCCGTATCGCCTCGGGAGAGGTTTATCTCGCCGAGGGCGACTACGACAGCGCCGCCCGCGCCTTTGTTTCCGTGTCGGTTTTAACCGACGACGATGTGATCGCCCGTCAAAGCCTCGAGCGCGCCGCCGAGGCCTACAAACAGGCCGGCAACGACGCCGAGGCCGAGAAGACACTCAAGGAACTCGCCGAGCGCTTCCCGGGATCCGTCAAAAAAACGGATTCGTGAAAAAATCGCTATATCGCTCTTGCGTCTGCCGGGTGCCAGTGGAGTTTTGTTTATGAATGGATCATCCAGCACGCTGCCAGTGGATCGGAATTGTGCGATCAAACTTACATGATCTATGGCCCGATCTTGCTACGCGTCGATGAGTCGGGCCTTCAGCCCTGTTGCTTTTATCTGATAGAAAACCCGGGGCGTTGCCCCGGGCTGGGATGGAGTCGCGCCGTTGGCGCTCATTTTGCTATGACCGTGATGGTGGCCTCCCGTCTTCGACGGATCCCGGTCGATGGCATGCGAGACACCCGCCAACATGCGGCGCGCAAAGCAACAATCAAAGGGTGGCATCGAAGTCCCGCCGCGGAACTCCGCTTTCGAACCGGGTCGGTGACTTTCACCCCAAGCGCCAAAGGCGCGCCCGATCCCAGCCTTGGCCAACGGCCAAGGTTTTGGATTGTGAAAAATCAGGGCTGAAAGCCCGGCTTATCTTTGTTTCCTCAGGATCACGAGGTCCCTCCGCAATACAACTGAAGGCGCCGCTGGAGTTCGGTCCTTACAATTATTTTCACCGATCGGTGAAAATAATTGTTGGCGTTGCGACGGGTCGTCTCGTGCGCTGATTGGAATTTTGGCAATTCAAGGATTCGACTTTTTCGAACCGGGCAGGGGGATTTTGGGGATGATTTTGGGGCGCCAGCGGGGGTCGTCGAGGGTGCCTTCGGAATGGTATTCGAGGAGCTTGCTGACCGGGAAGAAAACGAGGCCGGGGATTCCCTGGATGTTGAGGCGCATGCTGAGGTCGAGCCGGCCGGTGAGGAAATAAATGTCGCCGTAGCCGAACATGGAGAATCCCGTGCCGGCGATCTCGATGTTGCGGGTGTGGATTTTTTTGTCGGCGACCGTGAAGTCGGCGGTGGCGAGGCGGGCGGTGTTGTAGACGACGCCGGGGATGATTCCGCCGAGGATGGCGGAGAAGGGGCCGAAGACGGGAATGGCGAAGACGTTTCCATCCTCGATGCGGAGGCTGCCGGCGCCTTTCATTTCCTCCTCGGCGCCCATGCGGGCCTCGAAGCCGTAGGTGCCGCTCACGACGCCTTTGGAGCTTTCGTAGTCGAAGTAGAGGGAGGTGAGGTCGTCGAAATCCACGCGGTCGAGGGTGACATCGGTTCGGAACGTTGGATTTTTCGGGTCGATGGAAACCACGGCCTTGACTCCGACATTGCCGCCAAAGAGTTCGGAGTTGGTGACGGTGGCGTCCACTTTGTTGGCGATGACATCGACATTCGCCTTGGTTTTTCCAAAGCGAAGGGTCTCGCCGAGGAGGTCGTAATCGAGTCCGCCGGGGGCGTCGATTTTGATGGAGAGATTGTTTTTGAGGGGGTTTTTCATGTGCACCTTGCCCTCGACGCGGACGGCGGGCGCGCCGCGGAACCGGTAGGGGCGGACGGTGGCGGCGATTTTGGGGTCGATCCACATCAACACATCCACGGGGACGAGCGTGGAGACGATGTCGGCCAGGCGGACCTCCTGTTTGCCGACATCGTAGTCGAACGATCCGGTGCCGCGGCCTTTGCCGGTGGTGATGACGAGGTTTTTGTAGCTCACGCACCGGTCGGCGATCGTGATGTTGGCGGTGCCGGAATCGATCCACGCGCCGCGCGAGGCGGTGCGGCCGAGGCGGATGTGGCCATTGCCGGAGATGGCCGCGAAATCGGGTTTGGGGGCGCGGAGGGAGATCTCCACTTCGGGGAGATCGTCGAATTCGAGACTCTTGAGGAACACGCGGGTGTTGGGATCGACAAAATCCGCGAGGTCGCTGGGTGGAATGGTGGAGTGGAGTTTCAGGCGGAGGTCGTCGGAGGCGATCCAGAGATCGGCTTTGAGGCTGCCGCGGTTGGCCCGTGCCTGGATTTCGCGGGCGTAGAGGATTCCGTCCTTCCAGGAAAAATCGAGGGCGGCGTCGGTGAAGCGGGCGTTTTCGAAAACGAGTTCGGGAATCAAAAGCCCGCCGGTGGCGGAGAGTCGGGGGGGGCTTTGCTTGAGCGATCCATGGAGTTCGGCGTTGAGTTGGGGAGGTTGGGGGAATTTCAATTTCGCGAGGGCGCTTTTGCCATCGGCGAAATGATTCAGGAACGGGGCGGGATCGAGATTCGAGATGAGCGAGGCTTGGAGGTCGCCGGAGTCGGAGTTCCATTCCGCGGAGGTTTGGAGTTGGCCACCGGCGTCGCGGATTTGAAGGACGGGGATGCGGAGGATTTTATTGAGATAGGAGCCTTGGAGATTGAGGGAATCGAGCGGGAGATCGGGATGGAGGATTTTTCCGCAGGTGAGATCGAAGCGGGGGATGGTGAGCGAATCAGGACGTGCGGCGTCGATTTCGAATTCGGCAATGAGACGAGGTTCGCCATCGGGAAAAGACGTTGCGCGGAGGGCGGCGAGGATTTTTTTGAGAAGTTCGGGATCGACGAGGGGCTTTTGTTCCTCGGCGGGCGGAGGAGGGAAATTGAAGGGATTGAGGATTTCGCCGGTGACCCGCAGGCGGATTCCCTCGAGCAACGCCTCGAACTGGCTCAAGCGGAGCCGGTCGCCGAGAACGACCAGATCGGCGTTGATGTCGGTGGCTTCGAGACGGGGCGGATTCGGGGCGGGGCCGAGAGGAATCGAGGCGCGGGCCTTGTCGAGCGAGAGGGTGTCCACCGCGATGCGGCGGTTCATGAGTTCGCTGATGTTGAGCGAGATCGAGAGGAGGTTGATTTCGGCGAGGAGTCGTTTGGTGTTTCCCGTTTCCGAAACGGCGACCCCGCGGGCGACGAGGCCGCGGAAGGGATCGAGCATCACCTTGCCGATCCGCACTTGGACGGCCGGCGTGGAGAGGGCCTGTTCCAGTGCCTCGCGGGCACCGAATCCGATGCCGAAGGTGCGCAGCGCGAAAAGGGCGAGGGGAATGCCTGCGAAAACCAGCACCAGCACGAGCCGGATCGTGGTTTTGAAGAGATAATAGACGACTGGATGAACCCTCATCGCGGAGGTCAGAGAAGATGCAGGGGATCGACATCCACCGCGACAAAAACATCCTCGGGCATCGGGAGCGCATCGAGAACGGAGCGGGCGAGCCGCGCCATGCGAAGCGAGGAGGGGCCGCGCATCGAGACCTGGTAGCGGTAGAAGGTCTTGGCTTTTTCGAGCGGCGCGGGAACGCCTTCGCCCACGAGAATGTCGGCGGGGGCGGCGGCTTTGAGTTTTCGGGCGAGGGTGATGGCGGAAAATTCCACGCGCTCGCGCATGGTGCCGCGCAGGGTGGCCATCACCATTTTGCCGAAGGGCGGGTAGCCGAAGCTGCGGCGGAATTCCATTTCCTGTTCCATGAAGCCTTCGAAGTCGTGGTGGCGGGCGAACTGGATCGAGGGACTGAACGGGGTGAAGGTTTGCACGAAGACCTCGCCCTCCATTTCGCCGCGGCCGGCGCGGCCCGCGACCTGGGTGAGGAGTTGGAAGGTGCGTTCGCCGGCGCGGAAGTCGGGGACGTGGAGACCGAGGTCGGCATTGACGATTCCGACGAGGGTGACGTTCGGGAAATGGAGGCCTTTGGCGATCATCTGGGTGCCGACGAGGATGTCGATGCGGCCTTCCTTGAAGGCTCCGAGCGTCTCGCGATAGGCCTCCTTGCGGGTCATGGAATCGGCATCCATGCGGGCGATGCGGGCTTTTGGAAAAAGTTTCCCGAGGATTTCCTCGACCTTCTGGGTGCCGGTGCCCGAGTGGCGGATTTTGGGATCGGCGCATTGCGGGCAGGCTTTCGGCGCGCGGCGGTTGTGTCCGCAGATGTGACAAACAAGCCGCTCGGCGGCCCGGTGGTAGGTGAGCGAGACGCTGCAGTCCACGCATTGGCAGACGTGGCCGCAGGCCTCGCAGACCATCGAGGTGGAAAATCCACGGCGGTTGAGAAACAGGATCGTCTGCTCGCTTTTTTGGAGGCGTCCGTCGATGGCCTCGCGGAGTTGGCGCGACAAAATTCCGCCGCCGGGATCGTCACGCGAGGGGCGGCGGAGATCGACGACGCGAACGACGGGCAGGCTTTTGTCATCGACCCGCTGGTCGAGTCGGACGAGGCGGTATTTTCCGGATTGGGCGTTGTGCCAGCTTTCGAGCGAGGGAGTGGCGCTGCCCAGAATGACGGCGGCCTTTTCCTTGGCTCCGCGGAGAACCGCCATGTCGCGGGCGTTGTAGCGCGGGGCCTCGTCCTGCTTGTAGGAGGATTCGTGTTCCTCATCGACGATGATGACGCCGGGATTTTCGACGGGAGCGAAAATCGAACTCCGCGCGCCGATGACGATGCGGGCGTGGCCGGTGTGGATTTTGTGCCATTCGTCGTGGCGTTCGCCGTCGGAAAGATGGCTGTGAAGGACGGCGATGCGGTCCTGCATGGCGGCGAAGCGGGATTTGAAACGCTCGACGGTTTGGGGTGTGAGGGCGATTTCGGGGACGAGGACGAGAGCGGTTTTTCCGGCGTCCACGGCGCGTCGGATGGCGCGGAGGTAAATTTCGGTTTTTCCCGAGCCGGTGACGCCGAAGAGCAGGATCGGGCGGGCGGGGGAGTCCATTTCCTCGGCGACGGCGGCCATGGCGGCCTCCTGGCCCTCGTTGAGTGTGGGTTCGGCGCCGGCGAGGTATTGTTCGGCGTGGGGATCGCGGGCGATCACGGCTTCCTCGATCACAACGAGTCCGTGTTTTTCCAAGGTTCGGAAAACTCCCTCGGTGACGCCGGCTTTTCGGGCGGCCTTGGCGACGGGGAGGGGGTTGTCGGATTCGAGGAGGACGCGCAGGGCGTCGGCCTGGCGCGGGGCTCGGAGGGCGAGTTTTTCGAGGTCCCCGGCGGAAATCTCGCGCGCGACGCGGGCGGTGTTTTGTTTTTTCGCGGTCACGCGGCCGTCGCGCACCGCCACCGGCAAAACGCTGCAGACAGCCGTTTCGAGAGGACAGCAATAGTAGTCCGCCATCCAACGGGCGAGTTCCAGCATCGCCGGGCGGATCATGGGTTTGTCGTCGAGCAGCGAGGCGATGTCGCGCACGCCGTGGAATTCGCAGTCGTCCAGAAGCTCGATGACCGTCGCCGGAAGCAGACGGGTTCGAACGGGCACACGCACCCGCGAGCCCACGCCGATCGAGGCGGCCATGGGTTCGGGCACGCGGTAATCGAGCATTTTTCCAGCCGCTTGGTCCGGCAACACGCGGGCAAACATGGCGGGAACTATCCGCTTCGGCCCCGTCCGCCTCAAGTCCCGTCGCGGGGCTTGACCGGCTTCGCGGCGTTCCGGATAAATGCCGGTCCCATGACAGCCATTGAGATTTTTGGTCGGATGACCCCGCCGCGGGCCTCGGAGATTCTGAACTGGCTCCACGAAAACGACCGCCAGGCCTATCGCAGTTGCGCGGGCATGCTCGCCGCGCGCCGGAAGCTGCGTCCCGTTTTTGTCGAGCGCAAGCCCCGCGAGGAGCGCAACCAGTGGATCCGCGAGAATCTTTCCAAGCCCGCCAACGCCGATCTTTCCCTCGAGCTTCTCCAGGTCTGGGTCCTCGGAAAGAACCGGGAGATGGTCTGTGATTTTCTCGATGCGCTCGACATCGTGCACGACGGCAAAGGCCTGATCGACGAGGTGCCTTCGGAGCCCGAGGAGTCCAAGGTGGCCGCCGCCGTGGAATCGTTGCTCGCCAAATACCCGGCTGGCGACGTGGAGATTTATCTCCATCTTTTCTCCGGAATGGACGAGAGCGACTGGCCCGTTCTGAAGGGGCTTCTCGCCAACCATTCCGCATTTGCCGTCGCCGCCTGACCGCCATGAGCCCCTATTCCGAATCGTTGCGGGACGCCTTGGAGACCTTTGAAACCCTTCGCGCCCTCGAACCCAAAATCCTCGCCGCCGCCGAATTGGTTCTCGCCTGCCTGAAATCCGGCGGGAAGCTGGTTCTATGCGGCAACGGCGGCAGCGCGGCCGACGCCTCGCACATCGCGACCGAGTTCACCTGTCGATTCAAGGAGGACCGGCGGCCCTACCCGGCGATTTCGCTCACCGCCGACGGCGGGCTGCTGACCGCCATCGGGAACGACTATGTTTTCCAGGATATTTTCTCGCGCCAGGTCCGCGCCTACGGCCGCGCCGGCGATGTGCTGATCGGCCTCTCGACGAGCGGCAAGTCGAGGAATGTTCTCTCCGCCATCGAAGAGGGAAAACGCCTCGGCATGAAAACCATCGTCCTTCTCGGAAAAGGCGGCGGGTTCACCAAGGGCGCGGCCGATATTGAAATCCAGGTTCAGGGTGCCGTGACCGCCCGCATCCAAGAGGCCCATAAATTCCTCCTGCACGCCATCTGCGAGTTGGTGGAACCCGGATTGGAAAAGGCATGAGCATCCTGACGGCGGTTTTCGCCGCCGTGTTCGGGGCGGTGACGGGCTCGTTTCTCAACGCCTGCATCCACCGCATGCCGCGGGGCATCAGCCTTCTCGAGCCGCGGCGCTCGTTTTGCCCCTCCTGCGGAAAAACCATTCCGTGGTTTGAGAACCTGCCGGTCGTCAGTTGGCTCGCTCTTCGCGGGAAATGCTCCGGCTGCGGCGCGCGGATTTCGATTCGCTACCCGCTGGTGGAAATTTTGACCGCCGCCCTGTTCGCCGCGCTGTGGGTTCGATTCGGATTTCCCGTGGGGGCGGCGTATTTTTCCTTCGCCGCGTTGCTTGTGGCGGCGACGTTCATCGACTTCGAGCACTTCATCATCCCCGATGAGATCACGCTCGGCGGGACGGCGCTCGGAGTTTTGCTCTGCGCCGCGATCCCCGAATTGATGGAAACCGATGCCCGTCCCACGGCGGTCGGACTTTCTCTTCTCGGTGCGGCGTCGGGTTTTGGAATCGTCTTCGCGATTGTCGAGCTCGGCAAACTCGCCTTCGGCCGCATCCGGCATCGATTCGCGGAGCCCGAGGAATTCGAATGGCGGCGCGATGGAGAAAACGCCACGCTTCGACTTGGCGGCGAAATCCTGCGGTGGGGCGACATTTTTTCCCGGCCGAAGGACCAATTGAGCATTCGCCCCGAGGGCGAAGTCACGGTCGACGGGCGCTCCGTTTCCGCGGAGAGAATTGTTTTTCTCCACGACACCCTGAGGTTTGGAAACGAATCCACCCCGTTGATGGAAATTCAAGGCGTGAGCGGCCGGATGCGCGAGGTGGTGATTCCGCGCGAGGCGATGGGATTCGGCGATGTGAAATTCATGGCCTGTATCGGCGCGTTTCTCGGCTGGCAGTCGGTTTTGTTCACGATCTTCGCGGCCTCGATCATCGGTTCGGCCGCCGGATTGGCGGGATTGTTTCTGGCGAGGGACCGCGCGGGGGTGCGGTTGCCGTTCGGTCCGTTTTTGGCCATGGGCGCGCTGGTTTGCCTGTTCGGCGGACGGGAGTGGGTGGATTGGTATTTCGAAACGGTCCGCGGATGGCGGATGGACGTTTTTTGAATCCCCGCCCGCTCCCGCTCGTGTAGTCTCCGCCCATGTCCAAACCGCCGAAACTCCCGTTCCCCCAGCTCGTCCGGGAATTCTGGAGCCCCTACCTGCGACTGCTCTCCTACATGGTTCCGTATCGGAAACGGTTTTTCCTGGGAATCACCTGCGGCGTGCTCGCGGGAATGCTGAGCGGCGCGATTCCGCTGGTGATCAAAAAAGCCGGCGAGCCGCTGCTCGCGGCGGGCGCGAAATTTCCCGACAAATCGCAAATGCTCTCCGGTGGCATCAGCAACGAAGGTCCCGGCATCGAGAATGTGATTTGGATCAGCCTGTTGATTCCGCTCGTGATGGTCCTTCGCGGCCTCTTCGCCTATCTGAATGTTTACTCCCTCGCCTGGGTGAGTCTTCGCGTTCTCCGCGACATTCGCACACAGCTTTTCGCCCACCTCATGTCCCAGTCGCTGGATTTTTTCAGCCGCGAAAAAGCAGGCAAACTCATGTCGCGGGTGATGAGTGACACGCGGGTGACGCAGAACGCCCTCACGTCGATCTCCGGCGACATCATCAAGGATCCCATCGCCGTTCTCACCGGGGTGATCGTGCTGGTGATGATCGATTGGAAATTCAGCCTCACCACACTGGTGCTGTTTCCCATTTGCATTATTCCTGTTGTCGTTTTCGGCCGCAAGGTCCGGCATGCCGGAAAAGCCGAGGAGCGCGAGGCGGCGCAGATGTCCGTGATTCTGCAGGAAACCTTCGCCGGCGTGCGTGTGATCAAGAGCTTCGCCCGCGAGAATTATCAGAACGAGCAATTCGCCCGCTCGAGCGACACCCAGTGCCGCAACAGCCTGCGCGTGCGCCGGAGCTCGGACATCGTCCAACCGCTCATCGAATCCGTCTCCGCGCTCGGGGTCGTGTTGGCGATGGCGTATGTCTACTACTACGGCATCAGCTTCGCGAAATTCGCCGCCCTCTGCGCCGGCATTTTCCTTCTCTACAACCCGGTGAAAAATCTCAGTCGGATTCCGATGCTCATGCAAAAATGCATGGTCTCGGCGAACAATGTGTTCGAGTTGATGGGAACGATGCCGAGCATTGTGGACCGGCCCGGCGCGAAGCCGCTTGAACACTGCCTCGGCCGCATCGACCTCGAGGACGTCACCTTCGGATACGGGCCCGACAAGGCCGCCCTGCGTGACGCCACTCTTCGCATCGAGCCTGGAAAAAAATACGCGCTCGTCGGAGCCAGCGGGGCGGGCAAAAGCACGATCCTCTCGCTCATTCTGCGGTTCTACGATCCGCAGCGCGGCGTGGTGCGGATCGATGGCCATGATGTCCGCGATCTCACCCAGCATTCCCTGCGGCGGCACATCGGCACGGTCACGCAGGAGACGTTTCTTTTCCACGACACCATCGCCGAGAACATCCGCTACGGAAATCTCGCCGCCACGAAGGACGAAATCGTCGCCGCCGCCAAACTCGCCTACGCGCACGATTTCATCATGGCCCAGCCCAACGGCTACGAAACGATCGTCGGCGACAAGGGCTGCATGCTCTCCGGCGGCCAGCAGCAGCGGCTCGCCATCGCGCGGGCGATCCTGAAAGGCGCGCCGATCCTTCTTCTCGACGAGGCCACCTCGGCGTTGGACTCGGAATCCGAGCGCATGATCCAGGAGGCGCTTGAGCGGCTCTCCGAGGGACGCACCGTTGTGGCCATCGCCCACCGGCTCTCCACCATTTTGAAATCCGACTGCATCGTGGTGATGGACCACGGCCGGATCGTGGACACCGGCACGCACGCGGAGTTGCTCGAAAAATCCGAACTCTACCGCAGCCTCTACGAACTCCAATTCCACCACGGCGACCTCGTATGAGCCGGCTCCAGCCCTGGATGGTGCCGGAGCATCTCGCGCCGGGGGACGCCAAAAGCCTCGAAGCCGACTGGACACGCATCGAGCGTCATGACATCCGCGACACCAACGACCCGTTTTTCGACATGGCCTTCGGCGCGCTCTGGGCCGAGTTCGGAGTGATCGGGGAAATGGAGCAGGCCGCCGTGCTGGCGCGGCGCTTGAAATGGAATCCGCTGGAATCCCGCGAGGGAGCGTCGCTGCGCTACTCGCTGGTTTTGCTGACCTGCGGATCCGAGTTCGTCGCCGTGAGGGACCACACGGTGATTGTTTTGGAGGACCAACCCGGCGCGGTGGTTCACCTGTCCCACAATCTCGTTGCGCCGCATTGGCGTCGGACCGGAATCGCAGGCTGGATGCGGGCGTTGCCTGTTTCCGACGCCATGGAATGTTTGCAGTTGCTGGGGCGTCCGATGGACTCGCCGGTGACGCTGGTCGGCGAGATGGAGCATTTGCATCCCGGGCGTCCGTCCACGCTGGTGCGACTCACGGCCTATGAGAAAGCGGGATTCCAAATGGTCGATCCCGCGCGGGTGAATTATCTGCAGCCGGATTTTCGCGATCCCGCCGAGATCGATATTTCGGGCGGCCCGCAGCCCGTGCCGTTGTGTCTGGTGTTGCGCCGGGTGGGACGGGAAAGCGAAAAGACCTTGGATGCCTGCGAGGTCCGGCGTGTCGCGCGTTCGCTCTACAAAATGTATGGAATGGAATTCCGCGAGCGCGACATGCGCGTGGTGCGGGATTCGCTCGAGGCCTATCCGCGGAGCGGCGAACGGATCGATCTGATTTCTCCCACCTCCGCATGAAAATCTTCCACCATCCGGGTTTCGCCGCGCCCTTGGGCGACCACATCATGCCCATCTCGAAGTTCGCGCTGGTGGCCGATCGGATTCGCGAGGAGATGCCGGACATTGAAATCGCCGCGCCCGAACCGGTCGGCGAGGTCGATTTGATGCGGGTTCACACGCCCGCCTACATCGACGCCGTGCGAACCGGCGATCCGCGCGCCTTGGCGGAATCGCAGAAATTTCCCTGGAGTCCGCAACTTTATCCGAGTGTGTGTTTGACCAATGGCGGAGTCTTGGCGGCGGCGCGGGAGGCGTTGCGGAGCGGGAGTTCGGCGGCGTTGGCGAGCGGGTTTCACCATGCCTGCGCGGACCACGGGGAGGGATTTTGCACGTTCAACGGATTGGTCGTCGCGCTCGAGTCGCTCCGGGAGGAAGGATTGATCGGGCGCGCCGCGGTTTTGGATCTGGATTTGCATTATGGAAACGGCACCGCCTCGTTGGCGGCGGGCCGGCCTTGGATGCGGGCGTTGTCGATTTACGGCAACGATTATTGGAACAACGTTCCCTACCGCGACGTGCGGGAGCGTCATCACGAGGACGGCCCCAACCATTTTTCGGTGCCGCTGGTTCCGAGCGGCGGAAGCGACCGGCGGGCTTTGCTCCAGGCGCTGGAGGAGAATCTGGATTGGATCTGCGCGGCGGGGCGGCCCGATCTTCTTTTATATCAGGCGGGCGCCGACCCGCTGCGTGACGATCCCTATTCGCCTCTGGATTTGACGCACGGGGATTTGAGGGAGCGGGACCGCAGGGTTTTTGAATTCGCGTGGAAGAACAGCCTGCCCGTGGCCTGGGTGTTGGCGGGCGGTTACACCCAGGACATCGACAAGGTCGTGGAAGTGCACGTCAACACGGCCAGGGCTTGGATGGAAACGTTGGGTTGAGTGCGAGTGAAGGGGCGGGCGGGATTTGTCTGACGCACCGCGCTGGCGAGTTCCGCGCCGAAAAGTCCCCGATCCTCCGGGCCGGCCGCGAATCCCATGTGATGCCGGCAGCCGAGAGTTTTTGGGCTCTGTGGTCAATTCCACGCTTGTGCAAGGGTTTGGGCAAGGGCTTGGCGAGGAGGTTTCCGTTTCTCCGCTCCGCATCGGCGTGTTTTGGGGAGCCGCGCCGGCCCTGACAAGCAGGGCCCTCCTGGGCGATGGGGTGGCGGTGGATTGTTTGCGAGCGGGTGCGCTATTCACAAAATTCGGCGCCCGGCGCTATGCGAGGAGGGCTCC
>CAZVPK010000007.1:25419-29339 GCA_964628505.1 uncultured Chthoniobacter sp. | reverse complement strand
ACGCAGTCCTGGTCGCAGTTCGAGCCGGGAAAGCGGAGGACGGCGAATTTCATTTGCTGATGGAGTAGTCTTCGATGACGGGATTCGAGAGGAGGTCGCGGGCGATGCGGTGGATTTCGGAGTCGGGGGTGGACTCGGGGAGTTCGAGTTCGATGAGCTTGCCGATGCGGACGCGGCCGATGTCTTGGAGGCCGAGGTGGCGGATGGCTTCGGCGGCGGCGGCGCCTTGGGGGTCGAGGACGGAGGGTTTCGGCAGGACGGTGACGTGGACTTTCATGGTGTGGAGTTTGGCGGATTCGGGGCGTTCGGGCGAGGGGAAGGTTTTTGAACAAGGCGGAATGCGGCAAGGCCGGCGGCGAGCGCGGAGACGAGGAGGCAGGCGATCGAGAAAACCTCGCCGTAGCGGGTGTAGAAGGTGGGCGTGGGATTTTGCGGGGCGGAAATTTTGCTGAAGAGGATGCCGGGTTGGAAGGTGCTGTCGTCGGTGTCGCGGAGGATTTCGCGAACGACGCCGTTGCGGTCGATGGCGCAGGTGATGCCGGTGTTGGCGGCGCGGATCATGGGGAGGCCGGTTTCGACGCAGCGGAAGAGGGCGTTGCGGAGGTGTTGGAGCGAGCCGGAGCTTTCGAGGAACCAGCCGTCATTGGTCACGACGACGAAGGCTTGCGCACCGAGTTGGGCGAAGCGGCGGGCGAGGTCGCCGAGTGTGTCCTCGAAACACACGAGCGGGCCGAGTTTGACGGGTTGGGATTGGAGCTCGAGGACGGTGAAATTTTTTCCCGGATCGAAATCGTCGGGCACGAGGTCGCCGACGATGCGGGCGAGGAGCGGGAATTCCTCGCGAAGGGGAACATATTCGCCGAAGGGGACGAGGTGGAGTTTGTGGTGGAGCTGGGCTTCGGTGCCGCGATTGGTGAGGAGCGCGATGGAATTGTAGTCGCCCTCCTTGCCCCAGTGGACGGTGCCGAGGAGGAGGTCGCCGGTGTGTTGCTCGGCGAGGCCGCGCACGAGGTCCCAGGTGAACTGGTGGCCGAGCAGGGGACTCGGCGTGGAGGATTCGGGCCAGAGGATGAGGTCGGGCTGCATCGCGATGGCGGCGAGGGTTTGGTTTTTGTAGGTCTCGAGGACCTCAATCTCGAAGTCGGGATTGTTGCGGACCTGCTGGGGAACAGCGGCCTGGACAGCGGCGAAGGAGAGATCGGTGGAGGGGGGGTCCTTGTCGAAAAGTTGACGGATGCCGTAGGTCCAGGCGAGCGCGACGAGGGCGATGGTGAGGGCGAAGTCGTAATGCGGACGGCGCGCGCCGCGGCCGATTTCGAGCCAGAGGCGCTTGAGTGTGGCGGCGAGCATGAGGTTCGCCATGGCGATCAAAAACGAAATGCCGCCGACGCCGGTGGTGTCGGCGATTTGGATGAGCGGAATGTTGGCGTGTTGGGCGATGCCGAGTCCGTTCCAGCCGAATGCGGGGAAGATAATGCCGCGCAGCCATTCGAGGGCGGTCCAACCCGCAGCGCCGAGGGCGCAGACACGAAGATTGTGGAGCGAGCCAAGCCACGGGGAAGGCGCGCCGGGGTCCGTTTTTTTCGAGGCCAGCAAGCCCGCGAAGACCGCCCAGACGGCGAAGTAGGCGGCAAAATACAGGACAAGCAGAACGTAGCCCGGCCAGGTGAGCGTGGTGAGCCAAAAGGCGCTCATCGCAAAAAAAACAAGGCCGCAGAGGTAGCCGAGGGCGGCGAGGCGCAACCAGTCGCGGCGAGGGGACGGGTGCGAAAACCAAACCGCCCAGGCCAGGGGCGCGAGGGCGATCCAAACGAGATTCCCGAGGTCCGCCGGCGGATAGCACAGGCCGAGGAGCACTCCGCTCAGAGCGGAAAAAATCCAAGGCAGAAGGTGCGGCATGGCGCGAAATAAAATGGAGGCGCGGGCGAAATGACACGCACATTCTTGGGCGGTATTTCATTGACCGGCGGAGAGTCGGCGGGCGGGATGGGTGAACGATGCCCGCCGCCTCCTTGGAAAGCGAATTGAAGCGCCTGTTCGGCCATGCCGGTTTCCGGCCCGGCCAGCGGGAGATTGTGGAGGCCTTGATGGACGGGCGGTCGGCGCTTGGGGTTCTGCCGACGGGCGGCGGCAAATCGATCTGCTATCAACTTCCGGCGGTGTTGCTCGAGGGAACAACGCTGGTGGTTTCTCCGTTGATCGCCTTGATGAAGGACCAGGTCGACGCATTGACGGCGCGGGGCATCGCGGCGGCGCGTCTCGATTCCACTCTCGACACGGCGGAGTTCGCGCAAATCCACCAGGAGATCGCCGGGGGGCGTCTCAAACTGCTCTACGTCGCGCCCGAGAGGTTTCTGAGCGAGACGTTCCTCTTTTCGATCCGGCGCGCCAAGATCCCGCTGCTGGCGATCGACGAGGCGCACTGCATCTCGGAGTGGGGCCACAATTTCCGTCCCGAATATTTGCGACTCGCCAAAATGGCGAAAAAACTCCGCATCCCGCGTGTGCTGGCGCTCACCGCCACGGCCACGCCGGAGGTGGCGAAGGAAATCCGGCGCGGGTTTGGAATCAAAACCGGCGATCATGTTCAGACCTCGTTCCGCCGCTCGAACCTGCATCTGGCGGTCACGGCGGTTTCCGCCGGCGACAGGCCGCGGTTGCTTTTGGAGCGCTTGAAAAAACCCGGGAGTTTTCCGGCGGTGGTTTACGTCACCCTGCAGCACACGGCGGAAAGCGTGGCCGGGGATTTGGTGAAGGCGGGACTTCGCGCCAGGGCCTACCATGCGGGAATGGCGGCGGAGGTGCGCAACGCCGCGCAGGATGATTTCATGGAAGGGCGGTGCGACATCATCGTCGCCACGATCGCCTTCGGGATGGGCATCGACAAATCCGACATCCGCTCGGTGTTCCATTACAACCTTCCGAAGACGCTCGAGAACTACCAGCAGGAGATCGGCCGCGCCGGGCGGGACGGGCGGCCCTCGCATTGCGAAATGCTCGCCTGCGCGGACGACCTGGTGGTTTTGGAAAATTTCATCCAGGGCGATCTGCCCGACGGGCAGGCGCTGCGGCATCTGGTGGACCATTTGCTGCGGCGCGGGGAGGAATTCGACATCAGCCGATACGATCTCTCGAGGACGACCGACATCCGGCAACTGGTGCTCGAGACCGTGCTGGTGCGGCTCGAGCAGCAGGGGTTGATCGAACCGTGCGGGATGTTCCATGCGAAATTCCAGATCGCCTTCCGGCATTCCGAGGACCGCATCCTCGCGGGCCACACTCCGGAGCGGCGGAAATTCCTCGAGAATCTTTTCGCCTCGGGGAAAAAGGGAACGCGCCTATTGACCATCGAGCTGGACGAGGCTGTGGAAAAAACAGGTGCACCCGTTGATAAAATCTTGAAGGCGCTCAACTGGCTCGAAGAGGGCGGCGACATCGAACTCAAGCGGGTGGGATTGCGCCACCGGTTCCGGCTTTTGCCAAAGGCCGGCGAGCGCTCCCCGCGCGAAACAGCGGATGAACTGCACGCCGATTTCGACTCGAGGGCGAAGCGCGATCTCGAGCGGTTGCGGTCCATCGTGGACTTCGCCGAATCGCGGGAATGCCTCACCAAACGGCTTCTCGCCTGGTTTGGCGAAACATTGGAAGGCGATTGCGGACACTGCTCGCGATGCTCGGGGGAAATTCCGAAACCGCTTCCGCGCGGAGGGGCTGTGGAACTCACGCAAGCCGACTTGGCCTGCATCGACTCTCTGCGCCGGGAAGGCCATGCCGCGCTGCGCGGCAAGCGACAACTCGCCCGGTTTCTCTGCGGCATCACCAGTCCCGCCACCACGAGGGACCGGCTCACGCGTCATGATGAATTCGGCCGCCTCGAAAGCGTTCCATTTGAAACCGTGCTCTCGCATCTCGAGGTGTCG
>CAZVPK010000007.1:0-25319 GCA_964628505.1 uncultured Chthoniobacter sp. | reverse complement strand
TCGGTGGAATCGCTCGAGGGAACTTTCAGCCCAGCGGAGGCAGAGTCGAATGTTGCTCCCGAGTCCCAAGCGCCTTGGTTTGCGGCGCTGCTGCCGAAGCGGTTCGAGTTGGGATCGGCGCGAATCCAAAAGGCGGAGTTGGATTTCGGCGACATCGCGCTTCGTGGATCGTCGCTCGAGATTCGGCAGGGGTTCGGAGATTGGAAAATCTCGGGAAGTGGCGGAACGCTGGATGTTCCCGGTTGGCCCGCGCTGGAATTGGAGACGTTTCGAGGACGCCTGGCGGAAGCGGGGTTTGCGATCGAATCATCCTCGCTTCGGACCGGAGAGGCCGGAAAAATCAAAGTCTCCGGTTCGTGGCCCGGTTCGATGGACTTGGAGTGGAGGGATGTCGCGCTGGCCGATGGGGTCGAGGCGCGCTGGAAGAATTTTGTTTCGGGAACAGTGTCGGGAAACGCCGTGGTCGATTACAGCGGAGCGGTTGGAAAATTCCGCATCGAGGACGGGCGGTTCACTGGCGCGCCTTGGCTGGACACGGTGGCCGCGCTCACAGGCGTTCGGGATTTTCAAAGTGTGGCGTTCTCGCGGGCCGACGGGAATTTCGAGAAGCGCGGGGAAATGTGGCGGCTGACAAATCTTGTTTTGGACTCCCCGGGATTGCTGCGCATCGAGGGAAACGTGGAGGTGATGGCCGACCGCAAACTTTCGGGAGCGTTGCGGGTCGGGGTCGCCGCGAAGACGCTGCGAGCGATGCCCGGAGCGGACGGATCGGTTTTTTCCCAAGGCGGTGACGGGTATTTTTGGGCCCCGGTGGCCCTCGGGGGAACGTTGGATGCCCCGACCGAGGATTTGAGCGCTCGATTGGCCGCGGCGGCGGGCGGGGCGGTGATCGAATCGGTGGCGCCGGCGATCGAGGCGCTTCCCGGCAAGGCCCGCGATGCCGTGGGGGAAACGATCGACACGCTGTTCGACATCCTGGGACGCTGAGGGGATTTGGGTTTCCCGCGGGGCGGCATGGTGGTATCCACGCGGCGTGTCCGCTGAAAAGTCCCACCTCGCCGATCGGGCCGCCCGCGCCGAAAAAATCATCGCCGCGCCGGGCAGCTTCAAGGTTTGCGAGGGATGCGAGTCGATTGTGACGGCGCGGGTGACGGAGTGCCCGAACTGCCACGGCTACCGTTTCGACGAATCCCCCGAGCGGGTGGTCGAGCAGGCACAGTTGCTGGCCTCGAGGCCGCAACAGAGCGTGACGGCGCAGGATTTCGAGTAGGCGGGGTCAATCGCCGCCGCGGGATTTCAACTGCTCCGACAATCTTCTCCAGGCCGAAACGCCCACTTGCCGCGAGGCACCTCCGTGTTTCGAGAGCAGAAGACGGTCCGCCCGTGCGAAGGCCGCGGCGGCGGCGGCGAACTCCGGGGCCGATCCACCGTGGAGCAGCGCGAGCTTCTCGGCGATGGCGGATTTCAACTGGGTCTCCTTGCGGGTGTCGCCCGCCAGCATCCAGCAATAAAGCTGCAAACGCGCCACAACGGCCGCGTCGAAATCCGCGCCGGTTTCGCTTTTGACCACGGCAAACATTTTTTCCAGGGGATCGAGGGCGCGCTCGCGATCGGCATTGTCCGCGGAATCGAAAAACAGGCGCAGCGCGCGAGAGGCCTCCCAGGCGCATCGTCCGGCGGCGATCGGCGGGAAATGGAACTCCTCCTGGAAAATCCGGTAGAGAGGCGCGAGGGCGGACCAGATGTTTCCGGCGCGGGCTTCGTCGAGGGCTTCGACGCGCAGGGCCTCGATTTGAGCCGGGCGAAAGGCCGCCAACGACGGCGACCGCGGCCACAACAAATAGGCCGCCGCCGTGGCCGCCGCCACCACCAGAAGCCTCCTGAAAAACCGTCCCATGCCTGCCATCCTGTCCTGCGCGCCGCGGGCGTTGGAATTTCTTTTTCCAGCGCCTTCGGGGAATTCCTCGACGGGGCAACGCAATCCGGGCGGCGACACGCCGGGAATCCGCAACATCCGTGGGATTTCCAGGCCAGGGCGTTTCGTGACCAAGGACCCGCTCCGCCGTGTCCCAACCCGAGGCCCAATCTCCCACTCCAAAACACCCCCTTCATCGAACGCCCCGCATTACAATTAAAATCACCGATCGGTGAAAATAATTGTCGAAATCCAAGACTCCGGATGGAAAAGTTTTTGGACCGGTCGGACGAAATGTTCTCCGTGCCGGGACGGAAAACTGCCAAAAAGCGCTGATGTTGGTTGGCGCGGATCGGACGTCGAGTGCGCGGTGTCATGCGAATAAAAAATCCTTCCGAAAAACACCTGAAAATCAACGATAGCATTGGTTTCTACACAAAATTCCGCTTCCCGCATCGCGGACTTGTTGAAGCCGGGAGGTTCTATCAAATGCGACAAAACGCGGAACTGGCAACTGGATCGACGCTCATGCCTTCCTTGGCCAAAAACCACCGCATGATCGAGTCTTTGGATTTACAATTAAAATTACCGATCGGTGAAAATAAATGTCGGAATTGAATGAAATTTGATCCGTCGGGGCGGGTTGGTTTTTCAGGAGGCGATGGGGTGCGGGGGAGGTGCCGCGCGGGTTTGGATGCGGGGATTGTTCCGGCTCTGACAAGCAGAGCCCTCCTCGCGTGGCGGGATCGGGGTCGGACTGCGGGGACGGCGGGGTTGGACCGTGAGGGAGGGGGAGGGGCGGAAATCGCCGGAGGATTACTTTCGGTAGAAGGCGGAGGCGAGGGGGGGGAGGGTGAAGACGGCCAGGCCGTTTTTGACTTCGATGGTGCGGTCGGAGAGGGCGTCCCGGTAGGTGCCGTCGGGCATTTCGGGGGCGACTTGGACTTCGAAGGCGGCTTCGGTTTTTCCGCGGTTCCAGGCGCAGAGGACGGAGTCGTCGAGATGGCGGCGGACGAAGGCGTAGCGGTCGCCTTCGGCGACGAGGGGGCGGCGGTTGCCGTAGCGCAGGGCGGGGTGGGCGTGGCGGACCTTGGCGACTTTTTCGAAATGGGTGCGCACGCTTTTCTGCGCGTCGTCGAGTTCGTGCTCGAGCGGCATCATTCGACGGTTGTCGGGGTCGCCGGCGCCGGTGAGTCCGACCTCGTCGCCGTAATAGATCATGGGCACGCCGTCGATCGCGAGGATGAAGCTGGTGGCGAGCTTGAGGTATTCGTAGCTCTCGGGGTTGTCGACCTGCGGGGGCTTCATCCAGCCGAGTTCCTCCTCGTCGGTGATGACGGGGTCGGGCATGTCGCCGTCGGCGAAGGCCATGAATCGGGACTTGTCGTGGTTGCCGACGAGGGGGGACATGAGGGTTTCCTTGCCATAAATGGTCTCCGACTCGCGGAGCGAGGTTTCCAGCGCCTCGAAGCCCGCGCGGCGCATGGCGAGCACATCCATGATGGTGTCGTAGAGCGGGAAGTCGAACTGGCCGTCGAGCATGTTGGGGCCGACGAAGGACATGATGCCCTGGCGGTCCATGAAGGTCTCGCCGACATAGTAGCGGGAGCCGGGCGGGCGCGATTCGCTCTTCTCGAGGTTGCGCATGGAGGTGCGGAAGGTCGGCCAGAAGGAAAACTCGATGTGTTTGACGGCGTCGAGGCGGTAGCCGTCGAGGTTGTAGGTGGAGATCCAGTGCTCGGCGTTGTCGATGAGGAAGGCCACGGCCTCGGGGTTGCTGAAATCGAAGCCCGGGAGCCACTCCTCGAACCAGGTGGTGAACTGGTGGTCGTTCCAGCGGCGGAGGTTTTTCGTGCCGTCGGGGAGGTCGACGGTGCCGAACCATTCGCGCTTTTCCTTCCAGAGGGGGTTCTCGAGGTGCACATGCTTGAGCACGAGGTCGGCGATGATTTTGGTGTCCTTGGCGTGGGCGGCGGCGACGAGTTTTTGGAGTTCCTCCTTGCCGCCGAAGCGGGTTTCCACGCCCTCGCCCTCGATGGGCCAGTAGCCGTGGTAGCCGGTGTAGAAGCGGTAGGGGGGGAGGTATTCCTGCCAGGCGCCGGGCGGGTTTTGGTTGAGGGGGGCGAGCCAGAGGATGTTGACGCCGAGTTTTTCGAAATAGCCCTCCTCGATGCGCTGGCGGACGCCGGCGAAGTCGCCGCCGTAGTAGTTCGCCTGGGGAAGGACGCGGTCGTCCTCGACGGGGCGGTTGTTGGATTTGTCGCCGTCGACGAAGCGGTCGGTGAACGCGTAGTAGAGAATGCCGTCCTGCCATTGGAATTGGCTGTCGGGTTGGATGCGGGCGCGGGCGGCGTTCGAGGCGAGGCCGATGGCGTCGGAGGCGACGAGGCGCACCCAGGAGTTCGCCGGCGCGTTCGTCGTGTCCACCACCACCGTGTCGCCGTCGCGCCTGGGGGGAACGGACACGCTGGAGCCGTCGGGCTTTTGGAGGACCGCCGAGATTTGGACGAATTCGGCGAGCGCCGGAACGAGGCGGAAGGTCGCGGCGGAATCGCTCACGGATTCGACAAAGACCGTGGGCACATCGGTGGCGGAGTATTCGGGGCCTTCGACGATGGAATTCGAGCCGTCGGCGTTTTTTTTCGGGTTGGCGGGATCGAGGGTCCACTCGCCGTCGACGACGAACTTGTATTCGTGGGTGCCGGGCGGGAGCGGCACATAGCGCTCGAAAACGCCCGGCGAGGTCTCGGCGAGCGGGAGGGCCTCGCTGTTCCAGCCGTTGAAGGAGCCGGCGACGGTGACGCGGGCGGGGCGTTTTTCACCCGCGTCGAAAAGGAACGAGGCGCCGTCGCGGCGTTGGACGGCGATGGCGAGGACGGCCTCGGTGGCGGTTTCGTTGCCGGTTTTGGAGACCACGCGCAGCGGGATTTCGACAATGCCCTTGGCGGATTTTTCCAGTTTGACCGAGAGGTTCAGCGAGGCCTCGTCGAGGGAGGCGGAGTGGCACTCGCCTTTGGCGGGGAAATCCAGGCGGAAGGCGGGGTCCGGCTCGTAGAAGCGCTTGAGATCGAGTTCGAGCGACTCGCCCGCGGTGGCCTGCTGGAGGGGGATCCAGCCGATGAACGGCTCGGCGAGGGCCGAGAGCGGCAGGAGGACGACAAGGACGAGGGCGCGAAGGATCGTGGTCATGGCGGGAGGGTCGGGTCGGGAATTATTTTCCGATTTCGAAGTAGTAGGGAGTGAGCGGCGGAATCGAGGGAATGGCGAGGCCTTCGCCGATCAATTTGTCGCCCGGGGCTTCGAGTTTGAGGGGTTCGGCGGACGAGAGTTTTTCGGTGAAGACGAGCGGGCCGCCCTCGGAGGGGAGTTTCGGGAGGGCCTCCTTCGGGAAAATCACGCGCACATTTTCCATCGACTGCTTGGGGTTGAGGTTCACGACGACGAGGTAGGCCTGGCCGGTGGCGCGGTCGGCGCGGAGGAAGCAGTAGAGCCAATGGCCGCTGGCGGTCTCGCCGTCGAGGCGGCCGTAGGCGGGGTTGTCGGCGTTGGCCTCGCTGAAGGGGACGAAATCGCCGCTGCGGAAGGCGGGCTCGTTCACAAGATTCGTGAGTTTGGAGTAGAAATTCCTCAGGTCGGTTTGCTCGGCCGAGAGCCCGCCGCCGTCGAATTTTTTCCCGTTCACCCATTTGGTGAATTCGGGCATGGACCAGTAGTCGAAGATCGAGGTGCGGGCGTCGTCGCCGCCGAAGCCCTCGACGCCATGGGCGGGTTCGCCGACCTCCTGGCCGTGGTAGAGCATGACCGGGCCGCGGGAGAGGCCGAAGAGAATGGCGGAGACGGGGCGTCCGACCTGGAAGCCGATGTTGCCCCAATGGCCCTTGCCGGCGAGGCGGACCTCGTCGTGGTTTTCCGCGTAGCGGAGGGAATTGTCGAAGATGAGTTGGCGCACGGCCTGGCGGTCGATGTCGTTCGCCCAGCGGTCGCCGTCGTAGATCTCCTTGATCATGTCGTAGGTGGCGTCGTCGTAGACCGAGTCGAACCCCGCGGCGACGAGGTCGAACATGATGTTGCCGCCGCCGATCTGCGCGATGAGCGGGTCGCCGCCGGGGACCTTCGAGGGATCGGTGTCGTAGGCCTCGGCCACGAAGAAGACCTCGGGATTGCGCTCGCGGGCGCGGGCGATCATCCAATGCCAGAATTCCGGCGGCACCATGTGGGCCATGTCCACGCGGAATCCATCGACGCCCATCGACTGCCAGTGCGCGACGATCTCGTCCATTTTTTTCCAGGTGTCGGGGATCGGCTTGTCGGGATGGTCGCCGTGGGGGTATTCGCGGGTTTTCTTTTCCTTGTCGGTGAAATCGAAGCCGTAGTTGAGCTTCACGGTCTCATACCAGTTGCCCTGGCCGGGATGCCAGGAGGCGACATTGTCGCCGGTCACGCGGCCGTGTTCCATTTCGGGTTCGAAAAGCCCGTCGCTCTTGGCGCGCGCGACCTTGCTGGTCGGGCTGACCACCGTGCCGTCGGGGGTGACGGTGGGCAGGCGGAGCGGGGGTCCGTCGGAGGCGGGAGAGAGCCAGAAGAAGTTGTTCTCCGGGCTGAAAAATTTCGAGCGGTCGTCGGTCGCGCCGAAGGACAATTCGGGGCGCACGGTGGATGCGTAGCTGCGGGCGACATGGTTCGGGACGAAGTCGATGAGGACCTTCATTCCCGCCGCGTGGATGCGGGCGACGGCGGCCTGGAATTCCTCCATGCGCTTGGCGGGATCGACCGCGTAGTCGGGCGAGACATCGAAGTAGTCTCGGATCGCGTAGGGGCTGCCCGCGAGGCCTTTCAATAGATCGGGATCGTCCGCCGGCTCGCCGATGCCGGAATAATCGGTGGAGGTCGCCTGCTGGTGGATGCCGGTGAGCCAGATGTGGGAGGCGCCGAGTTTTTTGATTTCGGCGAGGGCGGTCTCGTCGAGGTCGTTGAATTTTCCGACGCCGTTGTCCTCGAGGAAGCCGTTCTCCTTGCGGGTTTCGTTGGTATTTCCAAAAAGGCGGGGGAGCATCTGGTAGATGCGGATTTTCGAGAGGTCCTTGTTGCCGCGGCTGCGGAGGGCGGTGCGCGCCGCCTCGCCGGAGCCCTCGATTTCGAGGTAGCTGCGCAGGGTGATTTCGCCGGGGCCCGAGGGGGAATTCGGCGCGAGGCCCCCGTAGAAAAATCCCCAGCCGCCGTCCGAGGCCAGATCCTTGCACCAGGCCGCGAGGCGGATTTTGGCGGCGTCCCCGACGAAGGTCTGCGGAATGACAAGCTTCAACGCTCCATCGTCGCCAAGCACGGCCGAAACGTCCCCGGAGTCCTCCCGCGGACCCCATTGCGTGCGGTTCCAAGAGCGGATCGAGGTTTTGAAACCCCCGCCTTCGCGCTTGGCGATCACGATGCGCGAGGCCTTGAAGGGCAGGAACACCGTCGATCCCTCGGTTCCCTCTCCGAAGGGCACGATGATCGATCCCTCGGGGCCGGTGCCGATCGCCGCAAAGACCGATTGGCCGTCGCGGGCGAAATCCCCTCCGGAAAACACGATCTCCAACGCCTCCCCTCCGCGGTTGACGCGATAGGAAATGCCGTCCGAACCGGGGGCTTCATAAGCGGCGGCGGCCAGCGGCGGCACCGCGGCCAGGAGGATTGCGAGGACGGGGGGGAGAATTTTTTTGATCATAGAATTCGTTGGGAGCGTTCGCGGGGCGGAATTGCCCCCGAGCGTCGCGGGCCAGAAAATTCAAGAAACCTGTCCCGCGCTCAACCGAAATCGGATTGAACTGTTTAATATTTTCGCGTCGCGAGGCGGTGCGGGATTTTTCCCGGTTGCAATTGGGGCGTCGGGTCCGCAAAGTCGCGGGAATCCTTATGAGCCAGACCAACTCCCTCGACCAACTCAAGCAATTCACGACGGTGGTCGCCGACACGGGCGATTTCGAGAGCATCCGGGCCTACACGCCGCAGGACGCCACGACGAACCCCACGCTCATTTTCAAGGCCGTGCAGCAGGCCGAATACAAGCCGCTCCTGGAAAAAGCCGTTGCCGACAACCGCGCCAGTGCGCTGACCGGCGCCGCGCTGCACCGCAAGGTGATCGACGATTTGCTCGTCGCCTTCGGCTGTGAAATCCTCAAGATCGTGCCCGGCCGGGTTTCCACCGAGGTCGATGCGCGGTTGTCCTTCGATGTCGAAGCCACGATCGAGAAGGCGCGGTATTTGATCGGCCTCTACGATAAACACGGCATCGGGCGCGATCGCATCCTCATCAAGATCGCCTCCACCTGGGAGGGCGCGCAGGCCGCGGCGGTTTGCCAAAAGGAAGGCATCAACTGCAACCTCACGCTCCTCTTCTCGCTCCCGCAGGCCATCGCGTGCGCCGAGGCCGGGGTGCGGCTCATCTCGCCGTTCGTCGGACGCATCTACGACTACTACAAGGCGAAAACCGGAAAGGACTACCAAGGCGCGGAGGACCCCGGTGTCCAGTCGGTCGAAAAAATCTACGCCTACTACAAAAAATTCGGCTACC
The DNA here is from genome assembly GCA_964628505.1 of uncultured Chthoniobacter sp. Taxonomy (GTDB): domain Bacteria; phylum Verrucomicrobiota; class Verrucomicrobiia; order Chthoniobacterales; family Terrimicrobiaceae; genus UBA967. Next base: position 16,854 of record CAZVPK010000007.1, on the reverse strand, counting down.
AGACCCAGGTGATGGGCGCGAGTTTCCGCAACACCGGACAGATCCGCGAACTCGCCGGCTGCGACCTCCTCACCATCGCACCCGAGTTGTTGAAAGAGCTGCAGGAATCCACCCAACCGGTCGTCCAAAAACTCGACAAAGCCGAGGCCGCGAAATCGGCTGTCGAAAAAATCGACATCGACGAGAAAACCTTCCGCTGGATGCTCAACGAGGACGCCATGGCCACCGACAAGCTCGCCGAGGGCATCCGCAAATTCGCGGCCGACATCGTTTCCCTTGAACAAATCGTGGCGAAAAGTTTCCAACCCGCATGATCCTTCGAAAAATCCTCCCCCTTCTCGTGGCGGCGCTCGCCGCGACCGCCCCGCTCCACGCCACCACCCGCGCGGTGGATTATCCCGGCTCGGTGGCCGTGCTCCTGGGAGTGTCAGGTGTTCGCGAGGATCTGGATCTCTCCGCCCAGCAAAAATCCAAGCTCAACTCCATCCGCAAGGAACTCCGCTCGAAGGCGCGCGCCATCGTCAACAGCGCGCAATCCGGCCGTCCGCAGGAACTCACCACCGACCAGCGCCTCTTCTCGCTCATCGACCGCAACAACGCCGAGGCGCTCACCGTCCTCACGCCGGATCAACTCGAGCGGTTCCATGAAATCCAAAACCGCATGCTCGGTTTCACGATGCTGGTCTCGCCGAAGATTCAAAAACAACTCGGCCTCTCCGCCCGCCAGATCCGTTCGATCGAGGCGATCCGGGTGCGCGGACTCGAGTTCGTCGCGCATGCGAACCGGTTGTTCGAGGACGGCGAGATTCCCAACCACAAACGAATCGAACTTCTCCGCAACTATCGCATCGAGCAGGCGGGCGAGATGAAAAAAGTTCTCACGCCTGCGCAAGTGAAGGCGTTCGGCAAGCTCTGCGGAAAGCCCCTCAAGGCGTCCTGATTTTTTCGGCGTCCAGCCGTTCGAATCCGGCGATCTCGGCGAAGACGTAGCCGATGAAAATATCCACCTCCGCGCGCAGGGGGATGCGGAGCGGGTCGTTCGAGAGCCAGATTTTTCCCGAGCGGAATTTGGAATGCGGCTCGAGCGTGTTGCCTTTTTTGGTGTTCACGCGCTGGATTTTCAAATCCAGCCGCAGCGCGTCGCGGGGGCCGTCGGAGAGGAGGACGCTTTCGGGTCCGCGCGATTCGATTTCGACCAGGAACGGCGAGCCGCCGGGGAACATCACAAGCCGCACAAGGTCGCCGGCGTCGAGTTTTTGGCTGCGGATGAAAAGCATCCCGGCGTAGAGGTCGCGGGCCGGTGCGATTTTCAGGATCCTCCACTTCGGGGGCTTGGCGCCGGGCGGGATCGACTCGCTGAATGTGAGGAGTTGGCCGTTCGAGCCTTCGACCAGCGTGGTGAGTGTGCGACGGGTGTCCGTTTCGACCAATGAGGACCTGGTGGTTTGAAGGGTCTGGCGGTCGGCGGTCGAGTGGTAGGTTGCGTCGAGTTGGTAGAGGCTGCGGGCCCATCCCGTCGTGCCGCCGCCGGCGCTGAGAATGCTGGAGGATTTGTCGTAGGTGATGGAGGCATGCGCGCGGGCGGCTTCGATCTCCGACCAACCGATGCGGAATTCCGCGCGGAAGGGAGGAACTTCGGGGAATGGGCCGGGCGTGTCGGCGGTGAGATTTTCCTGCCAGGCGGGGAGAGTTGGAGCGGAGCAAGAGATCGCCAACACGATCAGCATGTAGCGCAGGCGTCCCGCCTGCGAGCGACGATTTGGTCGAAAAAGGTCAGAAGGGTCCTGCTTCTCCGCTTCGCTCCGGTTGCCCTCCCGGGCCAAACTTTCGTCCTGCCTGAAGGAAGAATGCGCTGGCGCGCGGGTTTTGTCAGGACCGGAGCGGCTTCCGCAATCACACCGTCCCGGCTCTGACAAGCAGAGCCCTCCTGGCGATTTGTGGTTGCGATGCGATTTTGAATTGAAAGCTGTCAGTGGCGGGCGGGACGCCCGCCCTACGGTGAATTTGGAAATCACACCGGGGGGATGACGGGCAGGGTTCCTTTTTGGAGGAACCATCCGCGCTGGCCGCCGGGGAGTTCGCCGTGGAACCAGCGTCCGCGGGCGTTGAGGATTTTCAGGACGCTGCCTTGGCCGAGCGTGGTGATTTTTTGCGAATCCTCTTCGGACGGGGTTTTGTAAAGCACCGAACCTTCCTTGGAGACGACCATGATGTCGCGCGCCTCTCGCACGCGGGGATCGACCATCCAAGAGAGCGCGACCATGGCGAGGCCAAGGACCGCCAATCCCGCGGCGCTCCACAAAACGGCGCGCCGCTTGGAAAGAAAAAGCCCGGCGGCGAACAAAAACCCGCCGAGCCATAAAATCACGGCTCCGCCGTGCGTGAAGCCGTCGAGTGGAATGCGGGCCGCGACCGCGGTGCGCCAATCGGAGCGGGGACTCGCGAGGCCGAGTTGGATGTTGGCGGATTTGAGCGCTTCCAACGCGGGTTGGAAACCGGGGTCGAGGATCAAGGCGCGACGGAAGGCGAGTGCGGAATCGGCCTCGCGACCGGACGCCTCGAGCGACTTGCCGAGTTCGAAATACACGGCGGCCGAGGGCGGCGCGGCTTGGAGATGTTTTTCAAAGAGCGGCGCGGCGGATTCATGCTCGCCGTTGGCGACGAGGTCGCGGGCCTCCGAGAGAAAATCGGCGCGCGCGGTCGAGACGAGAACGAGCAGGGCGAGAAGTCGGCAAAGGATCATGGCGCGATTTTTTTCAAGGCTTCGAGGATGCGACCGCGCAAGGCGGCGTCGGGAATTTGCGGGCGTCCGTAGGAATATTTCGCCTCGGCGTCGCGGGCGAGAAGGTCGAGCAGGACGGATTTTGTGGCGTCGTCGTGGTTGAGATTTTTGATGCGGGCCTCGGCTTCGAGCGGGCGGGCTTCCAGGTCGAGCAACTGGCACAGACAGGCGGTGGCCGAGGGCAGGAATTCCTCGTCGGGGGAGTTGGCAAGGGCGGAGAGGCGGGATTTCAAGCGGCGCAGGCGGCTTCGGCGCAATCCGCTCTCGGAGCGCGCGGCCATGCGGATCAAGGCGGCCGCGATCAACACAACCCACACCAAAGCCGCCATCGCGTTCGCCATGAGGAAGGCGGGATTCCAGATCGGCGGAATCCAACTGGTGCTTCCCGCCGCTTTCGCGACGGGCGGGGGCGTCGGAGTTGGTGTCGGTGTGGGAGCTTCGGCGGATTTTTCGCCTTGGGCGTCGGTGGTTGAGGCTGGCTCGCCCGCACGGGCTTCGACGGGAAGCGGCGCCTGCGTCAGGATTTCGTATTGGCCGGTGTCGGGATTGAAGAAGCTGAATCGCACGCCGGGCGTTTGGGTTTGGTCCTTTCGCGCGACGAGCATGAATTCGTAAACCTTCTCGCCGGAGAAATTGATGGCGTCGCCGGATTGGAATTTCTCGCTCGGCGGGTAGGAGCGCCATCCTTCGTCATCGGTGAGAACCGGCGCGCCCATGGCTTCGAAATTTCCCTGGCCCGAAACCACAACGCGCAACGTGACAGGATCGCCGGCGCTGGTTTTCTTGGGATTCGCGGTGGCCTCCATCGAGAATTTGCCGACCGCGCCCGTGAAGTCATCGGGGCGTCCTTGCTTGGGCAGGGCGGAGACCTCGATTTGCTCGGCGCGGGTTTCCACGGCGACTTGTTGGGAGTTGGCGAACATTCCTGGCGGCATCATGCCTCCAAAGTTGCGGAAGAAATCATCGAAGCCCGGCGGGGCGTTGCCGGGGATTTGGAGCCGCGCCTCGAGGGCGGCGGGTGGAATTTCCAACGTGCCCGCCTTGGCCGGAGTGATCGAGGTTTGAAAGGCAAAGACGACGTAGTTTTCGCCGTTCACGATTTGTTCGCGCTTCGGGACGTTGGCGAGTTTTTGGGTGGTGAATCCCTCGCCCGCGAGATTCGGGCGGTCGCCGACTTCGCCGCCGATGTTCGAGAGGAAATAATAGCGCAGCTCGGCGGGGACGGGTTCGCCCACCCAGGCTTTTTTCTTGGAGAGGACGAGTTCGCCGAAGAACGGCAGGCCCTCGGTTTGCGGCACGCCGCGCGGGTCGGCGAAGGATTGGAGCGGCGAGGACGGTTGGCCGCCGGGCTGCGGGCGGATGCCGGAATCCAGCACTTCGAGGCGGAGCGGATTCGTGGAAAGCGAACGCCCGCCCGCGCGAACCTCGACGGCGGGGATGTCGAATTCCCCGGCGCGTTCGGGAACGACGGCATAGGTGAACGTGACCGAGGTGGTGATCTGAAAATTGTTCATCTCCACACGGGTCGAGCGGCCTTGGAGGACGATCCGCAAACCGGGGACGTCGATGGTTTGGGGGACATCGGCGTCGCGGGCGTCGCGAACGGTAATGACCATTTCAACGGGACGGCCGACCTGGGTGGCCGGGCTGGAGAGGCCCGCTGTGGCTTCCTGCGCGTGGAGCGCTGGCCCGGCGAGGAGCAGGAAAAGGAAAGTGAGAATGGCGGCGATTTTGTTCATCGGATTCGAACTACCAGTCGCGGAGAACATCCTCGGGCGATTGCTGGATTTCCATAAGGTTCACTTTCTCCTCCTCGCTGCGGAGGCTGTTGAGCAGGGCGCGGGCCTGGCTGGGCGACATACGGCCCTCGATTTCCTCCTCGCCTTGAGAAGGCTGGCCCTGCGCGGAATCGGCGGGCGTGGGTGAAGGTTGCTGTTCGCCATCGGCGCTTTTGAGCTCGCCCTTCTTTTTGTCGCCGGGCGTGGGGGTGGGCGCGGGTTGGGGCTGGGAGGATTTTTTTTGATCGGATTGATCGGACTGATCCGACGAATCGGACTGATCCGACTGATCTTTTTTTTGCTCTTCCTGCTTTTCCTGCTCCTGCTGGTCTTTTTCCTGCTCGCTCTCGTTTTGCTGTTCTTGCTGTTGCTTGTCTTGTTCCTGCTCCTGCTGTTGTTGCTGGTCTTTTTTCTCCTGCTCCTGCTGCTGCTCTTGCTGCTGCTGGTCCTGCTTTTGGTCCTGCTTTTGGTCTTGTTGCTCGTTCGGCTGTTGCTCCTGCTGTTGCTGTTTTTCGAGTTCCTCGAGGAGTTTTTTCACGAGGTCGCGGTTGGTTTTGGCGGCGGTGTTTTCGGGGTCGAGTTCGAGCGCCTCGTTGTAATGCTCGATCGCGCTTTCCCAGTTGGTTTTTTTGGCCTGGGCATCGGCGGCGGCTTCGCCTTTTCGCACCATCGTGTTGGCGAGGTTGTAGGAGGCGTCCTCGCGGAGTTTGGGGTCTTCGGAAAGCAGGGCCTCGGTGAAAAGACCCGCGGCTTTTTCGTAGTCGCCGAGTTTGTAGGCGGCGGCGCCGGCGTTGAATTGGAGTTCGCGGGAGGCGGGCTGGCTCTGGAGGTCCTTTTCAAAGGCCGCCGCGGCCTTGTCGAAATTTCCGTTCCGGTAATCGTCGAGGCCCGATTGCGCCCAGGCGGAGGGTTGGAACGCCAAGATCAATACGGCCAGCTTCGTCGCGCGGCGGCGGTCGCCGGGCAGGAGCGAAAGCGCCAGGAGAAGCGCAGCGGCGGCGAGGGGCCACTGGAAGCGCTCGACGGGTTGGCGCGCCTTGAAAACACCCGCCTCGGAAAGTTCCATCGGGACAATTCCCTTTTGGAAAACCTCGCGCGGGGCCTCGGGACCGAGCGGGACATAGAATCCCCCGGTGGCGGCGGCGATTTCGCGGAGGCGGGAGTCGTCGAGTTTCGAGTTCACCGGCTTGCCTTGCGCGTCGCGCACGAAATCGGGTCGGCCGTCCCCAAGGCGAATCGGAATCAACGAACCCTCCGGCGATCCGATGCCGACGGCGAAAATGCGAATGCCTTCTTTTTCCGCCTGCTTGGCGGCGGCGATTCCATCGGCGTCGAGTTCCTCGCCGTCGGTGAGAATCACAAGCGCGCGGGTGTTTCCCTCCGCTTTTCCAAACGCCTCGCGGGCCGCGGTGATGGCGGCGGCGAGGTTCGTTCCGCCCTTGGGAATGAGGTCGGTGTCGAGTTCGTCCAGCGCGTTGGTGACGGCAGCGTAATCGAGTGTGAGCGGGGCTTGGAGGAATGCCGATCCCGCGAAGGCGATGAGGCCGATGCGGTCGCCCTGGACGAGGCGGATGAGGTCCTGGGTGAAAAGTTTGGCGCGCGCCATGCGGGTCGGGGAAACGTCCGTGGCCAACATGCTTCGGGAGGTGTCGATGGCGACAATGACGTCACGGCCTTTTTGTTTGGTTTCCTTTTCGATGAATCCATATCGCGGCTGGGCGAGAGCTAGGACGGCGAACAGCAGCGCCAGCAGAAGAAGCGATCCGCGCAAAACGCGGCGCAGCGGGCTCACCGTGCCGGCGAGCACATCCCTCAAGCGGGGCGCGACGATTTTGGAAACCAGCGCGCGGCCCCGGCGGTGCGACCAGACCAGCAACGCGCCCACCAGCGGAAGAACCGCCAGCATCCAGAACCAGGCCGGTGCGCCGAATGTCAGGGAAGTCGTCTCCATACGGTGTGCGAAAGCAGGATTTCAAAAATCAGGACGGCGATGCCGGGAACGAGAAACCAGTGGAAGAGGTCGCGGTATTGCGCGGTGCGTTCCACCTCGACCTGGGTTTTCTCCATTTTGTCGATCTCGCCGAAAATGGAGCGGAGCGAGTTGGTGTCGGTCGCGCGGAAATATTGGCCACTGGTCATGGTGGCGATTTCCTGCAGGACCTGCTCGTCGAATTTGACCAGCACATTGCGATAGACAGTGCGGCCGAACGCGGTTTGGAACGGAAAGGGCGCCTCGCCCACAGTGCCCGCGCCGATCGTGTAGATGCGGATTCCCAGGGCCTTCGCGGCCTCGGCGGCGGTGAGGGGCTGGACTTTTCCGGCGTTGTTGTCGCCGTCGGTGAGCAGGACGATCAATTTGGTTTTCGCCTCCTTGTCCTTGAGGCGGTTCGCGGCGGTGGCGATGGCGGACCCGACGGCGGTGCCGTCCTCGACGAGGCCGATTTGGAGGCGCTCGAGATTGCGGATGAGCCAGTCGTGGTCGAGCGTGAGCGGGCTCACGAGATAGGGCAGTCCCGCGAAGGCCACGATGCCGATGCGGTCGTTCGGGCGCTCGCGGATGAATTGCTCGGTGACGAGTTTGACGGCATCGATGCGGTTCGCGCGGCGGTTGCCGATGGTGAAATCCTCCGCAAGCATCGAGCGCGAAACGTCGAGGACGAGCATGATATCGACGCCGGTGGCCTGGACGCGGGTGGTCACGCGGCCGAGTTGCGGTCTTGCGAGGGCGACGATGAAGAGGGCGAGTGAGAGATAGGTGAGGCCCGCGAGCAAAGCTCCGGCGCGGTTGCGCTGGCGTTGCCCGATTTTGGCGAGCATCGCCGTGGTGGAAAATGTCACGCCCGCCGTGCCGCCGACGCGGCCTTTCAGCCAGGCGAGGACTGGCAGGAGCAGCAAGAGCAGCAGCAACCACGGATCCTGAAACGAGAATTCGGAGAGCTCGCTCATGGAGATTTCGGGGCGGTTGCGGATTGGGCCTCGCCGCGGACGACGCGGGCGGCGATGTCGAGAAGATCGAGAAGTTCGGTGCCCGCCGCGCCGTCGCGGGCGAACTTGAGAAGATCGGTGCGAGAGAGAAACACCTCGAGGCCGTCTTTTTCATTCTCGGTGAAAACCGGGCTCTCCTGCAGCGTGTCGAGGAATTCGATCGAGGTTTGCGTGGTGGCTTCGAGTCCGTGCTCCGCCTCGATGTAGCGGCGGAGGGCGTCGGAGACGGTGATTCCGAACGCGTAGGGATCGGCGTCGTTGACACCGGCGCGCAGGGCTTCCAGGGCCGCGAGGGCTTTTTGTCGGTTGGTGGGCGGCGGGGTTTTGCGGACGAGAAGTTTTTTAGCCAGCCAGACGAGCCCCGCGAGAAGCAGCGCGGCGAGGACGCAGGCGGTGACGGTCATCCAAAGCGGATACGGCCAGTAGGCGACCGGACCGGCGATGTCCTCGAGCGGGACGGGTGTGGGAGTGGGCGTGGGACCTTGGTTGAACGGGTTCATGCGGCCTGGCGGCGCTCGCGGGCCTCGAAGAAATTGCGGAGCGCGACGAGATAGTCCTCGTCGGTGGAGAGCCTCACGCTGTCGATGCGGCGGGAGCGGAGAAGTTTTTCCAGATCGCGCAGCCGCTCCTCGTTGAGCCGCGCCAATTCCTGCCGCACCGCGCGGCTGGAGGTGTTGATGTCGATTTGCTCGCCGGTTTCGGGATCTTCAAATGTCACGATGCCGACATCGGGAAGCTGGCTCTCGCCGGGATCGACGACCGGCATGGCGACGAGATCGTGGCGCTTCGCGGCGACGGTGAGGGTTTTTTCGAAATCCCCCGCGAGGAAATCCGAAATGAGGAAGACGACCGATTTGCGGGAGATGACGTGGTTGAGGTAATCCACCGCGAAGCCGAGTTCGGTGCCGCGGCCCTTGGGCTCGAAGAAAAGCATTTCGCGGATGAGGCGCAGCGTGTGGAGGCGGCCCTTCTTCGGCGGGATGAACAACTCGATGCGGTCGGTGAAAAGAATGAGCCCGACCTTGTCGTTGTTGTGAATCGCGCTGAAGGCGAGGATCGATGCCACTTCGGCGGCGAGTTCGCGTTTGCTGAGTTCCACGCTGCCGAACATTCCCGAGGCGCTCACATCGACCATGAGCATGACGGTGAGCTCGCGCTCCTCGGTGAATTTTTTGATGTAGGGAGCGTTCATGCGGGCGGTGACGTTCCAATCGATCGAACGGATTTCATCGCCCGGCGCGTATTCGCGGACCTCGTCGAAATTCATGCCGCGGCCTTTGAAGACGCTGTGGTATTGACCGGCGAACATGGCGTTCACGAGCCGGCGGGTGCGCAGCTCGATGCGGCGGATTTTTTTGAGGATTTCCTTGGGATCGCGCTTCATGGCCTGCGAAAAAATCGACTCCCGCCCGGTGCGGGAATCAGGGAACGGGCACTCCGGCGAAGACCTGTTCGACGACGACTTCGGGCGTGATGGATTCCGCCTCGGCCTCGTAGCTCACGCCGATGCGGTGGCGGAGGATGTCGAGGCCCACGCCCTTGACGTCCTGCGGCGTGACGTATCCGCGGCCGCCGATGAAGGCGTTCGCCTTGGCGGCGAGCGTCAGGAAAATCGTGGCGCGCGGCGAGGCGCCGTAGCGGATCATGCCGTCGAGTTTGAGTTTCGCGGCGGCGGGATCGCGCGTGGCCCAGACGATGTTGACGATGTAGTCCTTCACGCGGTCGTCCACATAGATGTCGTTCACGATTCCGCGGGCGCGGATGATTTCCTCGGGTCCGACGACCGGCTGGACATCGAGACGCGGCGTGGAAGTCGCCATGGCGTCGAGGATCGAGCGCTCGTCCTCGCGGGTCGGATAGCCGACGTTGACCTTGAGCATGAAGCGGTCGAGTTGGGCCTCGGGGAGTTGGTAGGTGCCCTCCTGCTCGATCGGATTCTGGGTCGCGAGAACCAGGAACGGATCGGGGAGCGGGAAGGTTTTTTCACCGATGGTCACCTGGCGTTCCTGCATGGCCTCGAGGAGCGCGCTCTGGACTTTCGCGGGGGCGCGGTTGATTTCGTCGGCGAGGATGAGGTTGGAGAAAATCGGCCCGAGCTTGGTGGTGAACTCGCCGTCGCGCGGGTTGTAGATCAGCGTGCCGATGAGGTCGGCGGGAAGGAGGTCGGGTGTGAATTGCAGGCGCTGGAAGCCCGTGCGGATGGAGTTCGCCAGCGTGCGGACGGTGAGGGTTTTTGCCAGGCCGGGAACGCCCTCGAGGAGGACGTGGCCATTGCAAAGAAGGCCGACGAGCAGGCGGTGGATGAGGACTTTTTGCCCCACGACGACGCGGGAGACTTCGGTGACGAGGGGTTCGACCCAGTGGCGGTTTTCCTGGACGTGCCGGGTGAGTTCGGAGGTGTTGATGCTCATGGATGGACTGCGGTGTGCTTGGTGGATTTTTGAGACAGGCGGTTGCGGGTTTCGTTCATTTGGCGGGCTGGCCGGTCACCACGTAGGGACCGACGTCGAAGGAGTCGCCGATGTCGACGGCATCATAGCGTTCCTTGCTGTTGAGCCAAACCGTGAAAGTTTTTTTTTCGCCGCCGGCCTGGGGGACCTCGACGGTGATGAGGTATTCGCCATCGACGCGGTCGGAGCGCACGGAGCCGTCGCGGTTGAGGGTGATCTGGTTTTCCGCGGCCTCGAAGGGGCGGTATTCCTTGGCCACGACGGTGCCGGTCATTTTCGCCAGGGTGATCGAGGAGCCGAATTGCCAGATCGAAAAAAGAACGACTCCCAAGGCGAGGGCTCCCAAGGCGACCGCCTTGAAGACGAGCGGGGCGGGCGGGGAGTTTTTGATGGTTCGCGGATTGTCTGGCATTCGGCGGGAAATCCCTGTCAGGCGGGGATTCAAGCTGGCGCAACCCCGAAAACCAAACTAATTCCTCGCCGCATGTCGAAGACCGCCATCGTCATACCCGCCCGCTGGGCCTCCACGCGCCTGCCCGGAAAACCCCTCCTGCCGCTCGCCGGAAAACCGCTCGTCCGCCATGTGTGGGAGCGCTGCCGAAAAGTGCGCGGGGCCGATGCGGTGATCGTGGCGACCGATGACATGCGGATCGCCGGGGCGGCGTTTGATTTTGGAGCCGAGGTGGCGATGACTTCGCCGAAACATCCGAGCGGCACGGACCGCATCGCGGAGGTGGCGAAAAATCTCGCCGGGTTCGAGATCGTGCTGAACGTCCAGGGCGACGAGCCGTTCATCCAGCCGTCGCTCGTCGAAAAACTCGCGGAGGCGCTCAAAAAGGACCGCTCGATCCAAATGTCCACCGCCGCCTGCGCGCTCGATCCCGCCGATTTGGCGAACCCGAATTGCGTGAAGGTGGTGACCGCTCTGGATGGAAACGCGCTGTATTTTTCCCGCAGCCCGATTCCCTGCGACCGAGACGGCGACGCGCATCCGAAGCGTTGGCGTCATTTGGGAATCTACGGCTACCGGAGGAAATTCCTGCTCGAATTCGTCCAATGGAAACAAACGCCGCTCGAGAAATCGGAAAAACTCGAGCAGCTCCGGGCCTTGGAGCATGGCGCGAAAATCCGCGTCGTTCCCGCCAAGCCGACCGGGCCGGGGATCGACACGGCGGAGGATTTGAAGGCGGCGGAGCGCTATCTCGCTAAAACCCGCCGCTGACCATCCGCCGCGAGAAGGGGCTTTTTTTTTGTTCCGCGGAGGGTAGTTTTTTTCCCATGAGCACAGCCACTGTTTCCTCCCCGGATTCCCCGGATGCCTCGCAACGCTTGATTTTACGGGCCTCGGCGATTGTCGCCCTGGCCGCCGCGACCGTCGCCGCCTGCCTTTTCATCACGCCCGAGACGGGAACCTCGGAGGCGGGGATCATTATGGATTTGCCGGGAACGGTGGGAAAACTCTGGGGCACCGAGCAGCCGGTTTCGGAGTCCGAGAAAGTGATGCTGCCGCCCGACACGCAATTCGCGAAGAAGCTCTACTCGGACGGCCTGGGTTCGGACATCCACTGCCAGATCGTTCTCGCGGGCGCGGAAAAGCGCAGCATCCACCGCCCTGAAATCTGTCTGCCGGCGCAGGGGTGGACGGTGAAGTCCGGCCAGGTGATTCCCGTCGAACTCTCGAACGGCAAAACCCTCGAGGTGATGAAGCTCGATGTGGTGCGGCCGGTGACGCTGAACAACGGCGAGACCCGCGAGTTGACGACGTTGTTTTGCTATTGGTTCGTGGGAAAGGACGCGACGACGCCGCACCACCTGTCGCGCGTGTTGAAGACGAATTTCGACATTCTTCTCCACAACACCAACCACCGCTGGGCCTACGTGATCGCCAGCGCCCCGGTGATGAAGGGGTTCGTGCCCGGCGGGAAGGACGAGGTTCAAACGCTCGCCGAGATCAAGTCCTTCATCTCGGAGCTCGCTCCGAGGATCATGATGGAATCCGCCTTCGGCAACTGACCGGGGTCAGGCGGTTTTGGGAGCGGGCCGCTTGCGGATCGTGATTCGCTTGAGACGGGCGTCGTCCGGCGGGCTCCAGGTCGTGACGGCGGGATCGTCCTTGAAAAGATTGTGGACGATGCGGCGGTCGTAGGAATTCAGCGGGAGGGTTTGCATCGGGCGGCCGGTGGCGCGGACGACGTTGGCGAGCTGGCGGACTTTTTCAACGAGGGCGTCGTCGCGCATGGCGCGGTGGTGTTGCACATCGACGATGACGCGCGGGCCGGGCGGTTTTTGGGAGGCGAGGATGCGGTTGACGAGGTGTTGAAGGTCCTCCATCACCTCCTCGCGGCGGCCGACGAGGCGCTCGGGTTCGTGGGTGAGGATTTGGAGGACGGGCGTGCCCTCGTGGTCCTCCAACTCGATGGTCGCAACGAAGCCGAGATACCCGAGGAGGGTGTCGAGGATTTCGGCGGGTTGCGGGTTCATGGCGAGTGGCGGTTTTTCTTTTTCTTCTTCGCCTGCACCGCCTCGCGTTTGGCAACGATGCTTTTTTTCTCGAGGGTCGGCAGGGGTTTGTTCCGTGTCAGGTAGAGTTGGACGATAGAGAAAATGTTTTGCGTTGTCCAATACAGGGCGAGGCCGCTGGCGTAGTTGTAGCAGAACACCAGGAAGATGATCGGCATGAAATAAAAGATGCGCTGCTGCATGGCGTCGCCGGTTTTTGGCGTGATGACCATTTGCCAGACCATCGTGCCGGCCATGACGATCGGGAGGATGTTGATCGGGAAGCCGAGGAGATACCCGACGGTGTCGGGCTGCGAGAGGTCGGCGACCCAGAAGAACGAGCTGTTGCGCAGCTCGATCGCGGTGCCGAGCATGGAATAGAAGCCGAAGAAAATGGGAATCTGGACGAGGAGCGGGAGGCAGCCGCTGAAGGGATTCACGCCATACTCCTTGTAGAGTTTCATGACCTCCTGGTTCATCTTCTGCGGGTCGTCTTTGTATTTCTCCCGCAGTTCGGTCATTTTCGGGGAAAGGAGCGCCATCTTGCGCATCTCGTTGGTCGCCTTGTTCTGGACCGGCCAGAGCGCGCTTTTGATGAGGATGGTGAGGACGATGATCGACCAGGCGTAGTTGCCGATGACCTTGTGGAGGCTGTTCATGGCCCAGAGGAGGAATTCGCTCACGAAGCCGAAGATGCCGAAACTCATCACCTGGTCCTGCGTGGGGCCGAGGTTGCGGAGGCGGTCGAGTTCCTTAGGACCCGCGTAGATTTGGAAGGTGCGCGTCTCGGTGGCGCCGGGCGCGAGGGAGGGGCCGGCCTGGATGAGTCCGCCCTGGATGCCGAAAATTTGCTGGCCGTTGAGCTTGGGGGCCTCGAAGCGTTGGGCCCAGACGGATTTGTTCGGGGCGTTGCCCAGCGGAGTGACGATGGTGCAAAAATACTGGCTCGCGACGGCGGCCCATTGGATTTCCGGCTCGCTCTCGAGGTAGAGCGGGCGTTCGCCGTGGATGGGAATTCCGAGGAGCGGGACGGAACTGGCGGGGAACCAATTCACATCGATGTTCGACATTTTCCCGCCATGGCCCCAATCGAAGCGCGTATACATCGGGAGGTCGTGGATGTGGATGGGAGCGGCCCCGCCGGCGGCGACGAAGAAATCGGGGACCTGGATCGCGGAGGCGCCGGTGTTGCGGAAGGCGACCTCGAGTTGGAGCGTGTAGAGTTGTTTGTTGTCGTCCTTCGGCGGGAGTTGGAAGCGTTTGGAGATCTGGAGTCCGTCCTCGCGGGCGAGATCGAAAACGGCCTGGCCTTTCGCGCGGTCGGTGCGCATCTCGAATCCGCCCAGGGCGACACCCGGCTCGAAACCGATCGCGCCGATGGGCAGGAGGCGGCTGCGGTTGAGCGAGACGTTTTCCTTGTTCTCGCCCATGTGGAGCCGGAGGACGACCTGTTCGACGCCGCCGGTGTCGTTGTTGAAAATAAAATCGGCGCCGTCGCTTTCGAGGCTCTCCGCGCGGGCGGCGAGGGCGGCGGTTCGGGGTTCGGGCGTCGGTTGGGTTTCGGCAACTGGCGTGGCCGTCGGGGACGGTTGCGGAGTCGCGGCGGCGGGTTGCGGGGGCGGCGTGAGGTTTTCGGCGACATACCACTGCCACACGAAGAGGCCGAGGACGGAAAGAATGATGGCGATCCAGGAAGTGCGGTCCATTTTTTAGCGGGAGAGAGTCGGGTGGTTGTGCGGAACCGGGTCGTGCCCGCAACCGCCCCATGGATGGCAGCGGGCGAGGCGGCGGAGGCCGAGGAGGGATCCGCGCCAGGCTCCATGGGCGCGCAGGGCTTCGATACAATAGGCCGAGCACGACGGTTCGAATCGGCAACCGGTGCCGGGGCCGCCGATCACCTGCAGGAAGGGCGAGACGGTGAGTTGGTAGGTCCGCACGAGGGCGATGAGCAGGTGTTTCATTCGGAATCGGCAAAAATAGAAAGTCGCCGGGCGAGAAGCAACCATTCCGCTTTCAAGTCCGCGAAGAGCGCGGTGGCCGCGGAGGATTTGGCGACAACCACAACGAGCAGGCCGGGGGCGATCAACGGAAGTTGCGAGCGCGAGATTTCGCGAAGGCGGCGGCGGGTTCTGTTTCGGACCACCGCGCCGCCGACCCGCTTTGAGGTGACGATGCCGATGCGCGGCGAAGAGGATTCCTCGATACGAAAAACGCCCATGCGCAAAAGGCGGGTTTGGGCGGATTTTCCTTTTTCCCGAACCTTCCGGAAATCGCGGCTGTTCTTGAGACGGGCGGATTTTGGAAAACGCAACCGGCCCCGGTCAGGCCTGGGTGTGTCTGGCGAAGTGGACTTCGACACCTTTCGGAAGAAGCCGCTTGCGGCCGTGACGACGGCGGCGGCTCAGAATGGCGCGGCCGGCCTTGGTCTTCATGCGGGCGCGGAAACCGAACTGCTGCTTGCGCGTGCGCTTGGAAGGCTGGTATGTGCGTTTCATAAAATCGGGAAATGGAGGCGAGAGAGTAGGGGGATTTTTCGAGGCGTCAAACCCTAATCCACATCTCCTCGCGGAAAATCCTTCGCCATTTTTTTTCGCCTCCGCATAATCCCGCGCTTCGACATGACCGCCTTCGCCCAACGACACATCGGCCCCGATTCCAAGGAAATCTCCACCCTTTGCGCCGCTGTCGGCGTCCCGTCGCTCGACGCCCTCCTCGACGAAACGGTTCCCGAATCGATCCGCCTGCGCCGCGGCCTCGACCTTCCCGCCGCCCGCTCCGAGGAAAAGGCCCTCGCCGACCTCCGCGCCATCCTCTCCGAAAATCAAATCGCCGCGAACCACCTCGGCATGGGGGTCTTTGGAACCCACACGCCCGCCGTGATCCGGCGCAACATTCTCGAGAATCCCGGCTGGTATACCGCCTACACGCCCTACCAGGCCGAGATCGCCCAAGGCCGTCTCGAGGCGCTGCTGAATTTCCAGACGATGGTCTGCGACCTCACGGGTATGCAAATTTCCAACGCCTCCCTCCTCGACGAGGCCACCGCCGCCGCCGAGGCCATGACGCTCTGCCACGACATCAAGGGCGGCGACGCGATTTTCGTCGCCGACCAGGTCCATCCGCAAACGCTCGCCGTCCTCCAAACCCGCGCCGAGCCCCTTGGAATCCAGGTTCTCACCGGCCCCGCCGGAAAACTCCCCGCCGAACCCGTCTTCGCCGCCCTCTTTCAATACCCCGCCACCGACGGCTCGATCGGCGATCTGGAAAACCTCGTCGCTCAGGCGCACGAAGCCGGCGCTCTGGCCATCGTCGCCACCGACCTCCTCGCGCTCACGCTGCTCAAGCCGCCCGGCGAATGCGGAGCCGATGTCGTGATCGGCTCCAGCCAGCGCTTCGGAGTCCCTCCCGGCTTCGGCGGACCCCACGCCGCGTTCCTCGCCACGCGCGACGAACACAAACGACGCCTGCCCGGCCGACTGGTTGGTGTTTCGAAGGATGCCGCCGGAAATCCCGCCCTGCGCCTCACGCTCCAGACCCGCGAGCAACACATCCGCCGCGACAAGGCCACCAGCAACATCTGCACCGCGCAGGTTCTGCTCGCCGTGATGGCCTCGATGTATGCGGTCTACCACGGCCCCGAAGGCCTTCGCCGCATCGCCGGGCGCGTTCATGGATTGGCCGCCGATCTCGCCGAATCGTTGAAAAACGCCGGCCACACGGTGCATCACGACGCCTTCTTCGACACGGTGAGCGTCACACCGAAAAACGAATCCGCGCCCGCCTTGGTCGCCCGCGCCGCGAAGGACGGCATCAATCTCCGCCTCCTCAACGATTCGACGATCGTCATCTCGCTCGACGAGACCACGGAGGATTTGTCGGCGCTGCTCACGCTATTCGGTGTGGATTGGGACAAACCTTCCGAAGCAAAAAACGCCCAGGAGGGCTCTGCTTGTCAGAGCCGCACCGGTGTGGTTGCGGAAGCTGCTCCGGTCCTGACAAGCAGGACCCTCCTCGCAAAGCGCGGAATCCCGCCCCACCTCCAACGCACCTCGCCGTTCCTCGCGCACCCGGTTTTCAACACGCACCACACCGAGCACGAGATGCTGCGCTACATCCGCCGCCTCGAGGCGAAGGACCTCTCGCTCACGACCTCGATGATCCCGCTCGGCTCGTGCACGATGAAACTCAACGCCACCTCCGAGATGCTTCCCGTCACCTGGGACACCGTCTCCGCGCTCCACCCCTGCGCCCCCGCCGACCAATCCCTTGGCTACCAAAAAATGGCGCGCCAACTCGAGTCCTGGCTCGCCGAAATCACAGGCTTTGCCGCCGTGTCGCTCCAACCCAACGCCGGCTCGCA
>CAZVPK010000006.1:23997-30341 GCA_964628505.1 uncultured Chthoniobacter sp. | reverse complement strand
TCCGCACGATCGCGCTTTCCCACAAACAACCTCCCGCTCTGGGATGCGGCGGGGCTTTGCCTCCGGGCTGGATGTTCGTTGACTGAAAAAAATCCGCACGATCGCGCTTTCCCACAAACAACCTCCCGCTCTGGGATGCGGCGGGGCCTCGCCCCTCGGGATCGACATTCGTTGACTAAAAAAAACCGCACGATCGCGTTTTCCAACCACCAACCTTCCACCCCGCCCAGCGCCGAAAGCGCGGCCCCGTCCCGGCGCAGGGCATCGCCCCGGGATTCCCGGAATGTCGCGCGGGCGTTTCTCCCCGCCGGTTGCGCCGGGGAATGATGCGATCCCGGTCCCGAAGTCCAAAAGTTTCGTGGAGACTGGTAAGGACGAAGTTGGCGACGTCCCGGAAAGTGGGGAGTGGAGCGGGTGACGAGACTCGAACTCGCGACATCAACCTTGGCAAGGTTGCACTCTACCAACTGAGTTACACCCGCGGAAAAGAGTGTGTTGACTCTACGGGAGGCCGGGCGGGGCGTCAACCAAAAGTTTTTTTCTCAGCGGGAGCGGTGGGCGCCGAAGAGTCCGCGTTCCTTGATGAGGGTGACGACCTCGGGCGGCACCATGGATTCCCAGGCGGGGTCGTCGGAGGCGATGAGCCGGAGGACGTGGGGCGAGCGGATGTGAAGGTGGGCGGCGTTGAAGCCTTGGATCGGCCGGATGAGCCCGCTCTCGACGAGGTGCCGGAAGAGAAGCTCCATGCCGGCGGGCGGGCGGAAATTGTCGCAGGTGACCAGCTCGCCTTCCGGGGAGAGGGCGGGATAGACATAGAGGCGGACATTTTTTTTGAAGAGGCGCCCGAGGGCTTCGAGGATGCCGCCTTCGAGGTCGGCGTAGTGGACGGGATTGAAAATCTCGACGAGGCCGGGGATGCCCATGGGCAGGCCGACGGGGCGCTCGGTGTAACGGGTCAGGAAATTCACGAGGCGGTAATACTCGCCGTAGTCGGAGATGAGCACGGTGCGGCCGAGGGCGGTGAGCATGTCGACGCGGTCGAGGAAGTCGTGGAGGTCGAGATTGCCGCCGGCGAGGAGGTTCTTGGTGGTGATCTCCATGAGGATCTCGGGTTCGCCGTCGGCGACGCCCTCCTCTTTTTCAAAGAGCCGGAGCGCGCCGTCGAGCATGTCGTTTGTGACGAGGGTGACGGGGCGGAAGCTGCCGCGCTCGACGAGGATGGGCTTTTTGTAAAAGGCGTCCGCGGGCTGGACGACCTCGCCGTCGGCGCGGAAGAGGGCCGCGCGGGTGAGGCCCTGGACGACGAGTTCCAGGCTCATGAGGCGGTTGTCGACGGAGCCGAAGGCGGGGCCGGAGAAACGCACCATGTCCACCTCGATGCGGCCGGGCTTGAGATCGTCGAGCAGGCCGCCGATGACGTCGCGGGGCGAGGAGTTGCGGAAGGCGGCGTGGATGAGATTCACGCCGACAACGCCGAGGGCCTCCTGCTGGAGGAGGTTCTCGGAGTCGAGCATGCGAAGGTGGAGGATGACGTCGCTGAAGGCGGTGCCGGGAGCGTGCTGGAAGCGAAGTCCCATCCAGCCGTGGGATTCGTCGTGGCGCCGGAAACTGCGCGCCGCGACGGTGTCGGCGAAAACAAAGAAGCGGCGGTCGCGTCCGGCGGTGCGGCCGAGGCGCTCCTGGAGGAGGCGGCTCTCGTGCCCGAGCATGGTCTCGAGGCGCTCGCGGCTCACGTAGCGTTTGCAGGGGCCGTAGATGGCGTCGCTGAAGGTCATGTCGTAGGCCGACATGGTTTTTGCGACGGTGCCCGCGGCGCCGCCGACGGTGAAGAAATGGCGGGCCACCTCCTGGCCGGCGCCGATTTCGGCGAAGGTTCCGTAGAATCCCTTGCCGAGGTTCACCTGCAGCGCCTTGCCCGCCGTGCCGAATCGAGCTCCCGGATTTTCCATTGGCATCAATCCAACAAACGGAATGTGTCGCCTTTTTCCAAGCTTCGAATGAAGGCGGCGGCGAGGCGGGCGGCGTGGCGGGCGTCGGAGAGCGAGACCATTTCCACCGGCGAGTGCATGTAGCGGAGGGGAATCGAGATCAGGCCGCAGGGGACGCCGTCGCGGCTGGTGTAGATCACATCGGCATCGGTGCTGGTGCTGCGCGAGACGGCCTCGTGCTGGAGCGGGATGTTTTCCTTTTCGGCGACCTCGATCAGGCGCCGCATGACGAGCGGGTGGTTCGCCGCGCCGTGGGAAATGGTCGGGCCCTTTCCGAGTTCGACGAGTCCGTGTTCCTTGGCATTGATGCCGGGCGTGTCGGTGGCGTGGGTGACATCGAAAACGAGCGCGACCTGCGGGCGGATGCGGTGGGCGGCCATCTGGGCGCCGCGGCAGCCGATCTCCTCCTGGACGGCATTGACGGCGAAGGTGGAGGCGGCGGGGCGTTTTTCCAAGCCGTGCAATTCGGCAAGGACGCGGGCGAGGACGAATCCGCCGATGCGGTTGTCGAGCGCGCGGCCGACGAGGCGGTCGTTGGAAAATTCGATGGCGTCATCGACAAAAATCGCGGGGGTTCCCACGCGAATGCCGAGATTTTCGACCTCCTTGGCGTTCGACGCGCCGACATCGATGTAGAGATCCTTCCACTCGGGGAGCTTGTCGTTGCCCTTGTCGCGAAGATGGATGGCGGTGTTGCCGATCACTCCCGGCACCACGCCTTTCGAGCCAAAGAGCCGCAGACGCCGCGCCGGAGCGAGCGTGCGGTCCGAGCCGCCGATGGGGCCGACGGCGAGAAAGCCCTTGTCGTCGATGTGGCGCACGATGAAGCCGATCTCGTCGGCGTGGGCCTCGAGCATCACGCGGGGGGCCTTGGCGTCGGTGCCGTCCAGAACGGCCCAGGCGTTTCCATGCGGATCGCTTTCCACGCGGTCGGCAAGGGGGTTCACGGCCTGGAGCCAGAGTTTCTGACCCTCGCGCTCCCATCCGGAGGGGCTGGGCGTGGCGAGGATCTCGAGGAGCGTTTGGGTTTTCATCGGCGGGAGTTTTCGGGGTTCGCGGGCCGGTTTTCAAGAAGCGAGGAGGCTTGATCGAAACGGGGCCCGCGGGCAGTTTGGAATTCCATGAGCCGGGGCTGACGCATGAGGATTTTGTTTTTTGCCACAACACGCGATCTCGCGGGATGCGACTCGGCCGAGTGGGAAACCGCGGAGCCGCAATCCGAGGAGGCGCTCTGGCATTGGCTCGCCGGGCGCTTTCCCGCGCTGGCGGCGCTGAAATCCTCGACGCGGCTCGCCCGCAACGGCTGCTGGCTGGAGCGGGGCGGGATGTTGAATCCGAACGACGAGGTGGCGGTGCTCCCGCCGGTGAGCGGTGGGTGACCCGACGATCCAGGTCCGCCTGAGCGACCAAGCGCTCCCCCACCCCCTTCCGCTCCCGGCGGCCGGAGCGGGGGCGATTGTGGAATTTCGCGGCGTGGTGCGTCCGCTGGAAAACGGCCGCCCCATCGCGGGGCTTCGCTACGAGGCCTATGAATCGATGGCCGCGGGGGAAATGCTTCGCATCCTCGGGGAGTTGAAATCGCGGCATGGGATTCGGGAGGCGCACGTGTGGCACCGCACGGGATTCGTGGCGGCGGGCGAGGCGGCGGTGTCGATCGCCATCGCCTCCGCGCATCGAGGAGAGGCTTTCGCGGCGATGGTGGAATTCCTGGACCGGTTGAAACAGGATGTGCCGATTTGGAAAACGGAGGCGGTGCCATGCTGACGGTTCGTGAAGTGTGGGAATTGATCGATGCGCGGGTGCGGCCCCTGCCGGCGCGAACGGTGCCGCTGGCGGAGGCGGCGGGTTTGGTTTTGGCCGAACCGTTGATCGCCGACGGAGACCAGCCCTCCTGCGACCATTCGGCGATGGACGGCTATGCGGTTCGCGAGGAGGCGGAGGCGGGATTTTTCGAGTTGGCCGGCGGGATTCTGCCGGGGAATTCCGCCGGGAAAACCCCTCCTCCCGGCTCGGCGATCCGCGTGTTTACAGGCTCGGCGCTGCCTCCGGGCGTGAAAGTGGTGATGCGCGAGGATGTGGTTGCGGAGGGCGGCGGGATTCGAGTCGGGACGCTGGAAAGGTCGGGGCATGTGCGGCGGCGCGGGGCCGCGGCGAAGCAAGGCGATGTGTTGATCGAGGCGGGAACCCTCTTGTCGCCCGCCGGGGCCGCGATTCTGGCTTCCAACGGAATGGTCGCCCCGCGTGCGATTCCAAGGCCCGCCGTCGCGCATTTGACCACCGGCCGGGAAATTGTTCCGCCCGAATCCCGGCCCGCCGAGGGACAGGTGCGAAACTCCAACGCCACGCTCCTCCGCGCCCTGGCCGGAAATGTGGTCGCCCGGGCCCACAGCGGCGAGGATTTGGGGGAATCGCTGGCGGCCTGCTCGGCCGAAGGATTTGGCGAAGCCGATTTGTTGATTGTTTCCGGCGGCGCGAGCGTCGGCGACCACGACCACACGGGCGAATTGCTGGAATCGCTCGGCTTCGGGATCGTTTGCCGCAAGGTCGCCGTGAGGCCCGGGAAGCCTTTTATCATGGGCCTCCGCGGGGATCGCGCGGCTGTTGGACTGCCGGGGAATCCGGTCTCGCACTTCGCGACCTTCCATCTTTTCGTGCAAAGAATTTTGGACCGGATGTCGGGGCGACCCGTCGCGCAAGCGGCCACGGCGCGGCTTCGCGATCCGCGCGGAATTTTGGAAACGGGAAAACTCGAAACGTGGTGGCCCGCGGTGTGGGGCCTGCGCGAGACAGGGGTCGAAGTCGAACCGAAGCCCTGGCTGCACTCGGGGCATCTCTCCGCCCTCGCCGATGCGAACGCCTTGTTGCGAATTC
This sequence comes from uncultured Chthoniobacter sp., assembly GCA_964628505.1. Classification (GTDB taxonomy): domain Bacteria; phylum Verrucomicrobiota; class Verrucomicrobiia; order Chthoniobacterales; family Terrimicrobiaceae; genus UBA967. The sequence goes on along the minus strand of CAZVPK010000006.1, from coordinate 25,482 downwards.
CCGCCGGCCCGGTTCCCGCCGATGGAGCGAGTGTTTTCTTCCTGCCCTGCGGCCAACCGGTCATTCTGCCGCCATGAGCGACCCGGCGTTTTCCCATCTCGATTCCGACGGCGCGGCCCGCATGGTCGATGTGGGCGAAAAGCCCGTTCGGCGGCGCGAGGCCCGGGCCGCGGGCATTCTCCGCTGCGCCCCCTCCACGATCGAGGCGTTGCGAAACAAGGCGCTGCCGAAAGGCGACGTGCTCGCCGTGGCCCGCATCGCCGCCATCCAAGCGGCCAAGCGCACCGACGAGTTGATTCCGCTCTGCCACACGCTTCCGCTGGACCGGTTGGAGGTGGATTTCGAGATCGGCGGGGATTCGATCGCCATTTTCGCCACAGCCGCGACCTCGGCGAAAACGGGGGTGGAAATGGAGGCGCTCGCCGCGGTTTCCATCGCCGGCCTCGCGCTCTACGACATGCTCAAGGCGTTGGACAAGGGAATGGTCCTCGGCGACATCCGGCTTTTGGAAAAAACCAAGCGATGACTGTCGGAAGGGTCACTCTCAGCGACCGGGCGAGCGAGGGAATCTACGAGGATCTGAGCGGTCCGGAGATCGAACGGGTTTTTCGCGAAGCTTGGGGCGGCGAGGTGGAGTTCGTTTCGAGGCTGCTTCCCGACGACCGCGAAAAACTCGCCGCCGCGCTGCGGGAGATGAGCGACGGATCGGGGTTGCCCTTGGTGATCACCACCGGGGGAACAGGCCCCTCGGCTCGCGACATCACCCCCGAGGCGACGAAGGATGTTTTGGAAAAGGAACTGCCGGGTTTCGGCGAGGCGATGCGGGCGTTGTCGTTCGCCAAGGTGCCGACGGCGATTCTGACCAGGGCCACGGCTGGCGTGCGGGGCCGAACGCTGATTTTGAACCTGCCCGGCCGGCCCTCGGCGATCGGCGAGTGTTTGCCCCCGCTGCTTCCCGCCATCCGCGAGGCCCTGCGGCATTTGGCCGGGTGAACCGGTTTGATTCGTCCGGGGGAGGGCGAGCCGGGCGATGTGGCAGGCGATCCCGAAAGCGCGAAGCTTTGGGCCTTTTTCAGAAGAAAGACGGTTTGCGCGGGAAGGCCACGGGAAGCGTGCCCGCTCTCGGGTGCATCGCTCCGCGCCACCGCCCAAAAGTCCAAACGCATGCGGGATTCTGGCATGACATACCCGTTGGCGCAGTCGGCGGGGATCGACGCTTCGCGAGGAGGGCCCTGCTTGTCAGGGCCGCGTCAGTGTGTTTGCACAAGCCGCCCCGGACCTGACAAAAACCGTGCGCCAGCGCCATCGTCCCATGGGAAGGCCCGGGAGGACAACCGGAGCGCCGAGGGCGGCCGCTCGGAAATCAAGGCTCTGGGATGCGCCAAGAAAGACAGCCCTAGGCGGCTCCGAATGAGACGCAGGGAGGGAATCCTGCGAATCAAACTGCCGCAGGCGGCCCGCAGGGCGGAGCGAAGCGGAATCCAC
>CAZVPK010000006.1:0-23897 GCA_964628505.1 uncultured Chthoniobacter sp. | reverse complement strand
CCTGCGAATCAAACTGCCGCAGGCGGCCCGCAGGGCGGAGCGAAGCGGAATCCACCGCGAGCGAGCGAGTCATCATCCCGGAACGAATCGAAGAAGCAGATTCCTCCCGGGCGGTTCGGTTGAAATGACCCGCAAGGGCGGGAGTGCGAGGTTTTTTCCTGGCGAGTGGGTTCAAAAAACAAGGAACCGGATGGCGGCTCGCGCCGCGCATCCGGTTCCCACCCTACCCATGAAAAGTTTTTTAGACCGGCACCTCGGCCTTCGAGCGTTCCTTTTTGTGGAGAGCGCGGCGGAGTTTGCGGAGGGCGATGTTTTGAAGCTGGCGGATGCGCTCGCGCGTGACACCGAACTTCACGCCCACCTCCTCGAGGGTTTTGGTTTTTTGGCCGTCGAGGCCGAAGCGGGAATTGATGATCTTGCGCTCGCGGTCGTCGAGGACGTCGAGCAGATCGCCCACCTCGTCGCGGAGATCCTTGTCGCGCAAGAGCTCGTAGGGATCCTGCGCCTCCTCGTCGCCGATGATGTCGCCCAGCGAGGTGTTGTCCTCGTCATTGAGCGGTTGATCGAGCGACGTCGGACGGATCGCGGCGCTTTTGAGCGAGGCCACTTTGGCGGCGGCCATGCCCACTTCCTCGGCGAGTTCCTCGTCGGTGGGCTCGCGTCCGAGCTCCTCCGTCATTTGCGTGGAGACGCGGCGGAGTTTCGCGATCTTGTCCACCAGGTGGACCGGCAGGCGGATCGTTTTGCTCTGGTTCGCCAGGGCGCGCTTGATGGATTGCTTGATCCACCAGGCGGCGTAGGTGCTGAGCTTGCCGCCTTTTTTGGGATCGAACCGTTCGACGGCCTTCATGAGGCCGATGTTGCCCTCGGAGATGAGGTCCAGGAGCGGAAGGCCGAAATTGCTGTAGTCGCGCGCGATCTTGACGACGAGTCGGAGGTTCGAGCGAACCATGGTGGCGCGGGCCTCCTTGTCGCCGCGCTTGATGCGGCGGGCCAGTTTCACCTCGTCCTCGACGGTGAGAAGCGGATATTCGCCGATCTGCCTCAAATAGAGTTGCAGGCCGGTGTCGATGTCTTCGAGTGCCATTGTTTTTTCGGGTGTGCGGGCGTTGTGTTTTGCGCGCCGGAATTTTCTCCGGACGCGCGTGTGTGGGAGGTCAGACACGGGCCCCCGCGCATTCGTTCAAAAAAAAATTCCGCCGCGGGGGCATCCGCGCTGGACTCGAAGGAGGGATTTTGAAAAAACGCCTTCGTGAACGGCTCCGCGACAGTCCCCGGCCCCGGGTCGCAGTCCGACGCAGGCCACCCGGCGCCCGCCTGGAACCTGCAGGGCCTGTTCTTCGGCGCCTGGACGATCGGGGTTTTCGCCTTTCTCTACATTCCCATCGCGCTGCTGGTGGTCTTCTCGTTCAACTCCTCGCGGCTGAACATCCGTTGGGAGGGTTTTTCCACGAAATGGTATGAGGCGCTTTTCTCGAACAAGGTTCTTATCGGTGCCTTTGAAAACAGCCTGATCGTGGCCTCGGCGACGATGGTTCTTTCCACCGTTCTCGGCACGCTCGGGGCGTGGATGCTGCACCGCTACCGGTTCCCGTTCCGCCAGGGGCTCGGGGTTTTGATTTTCATCCCGATGGTGATGCCCGAGGTCTTGATGGGCGTGAGCCTGCTGGTGCTGTTCGTCCAGTTCCTGGGCCTGCCGCTGGGTTACACCTCGCTGGTGATCGCGCACACGACCTTTTGTTTTCCCTTCGTGCTGGTCGGCGTGCAGGCGCGCCTGCAGGGACTCGACCCGAACCTCGAGGAGGCCGCGATGGATCTGGGCGCGCCGCCGCTGAAGGCGTTCTGGCTGGTGATCCTTCCCTACCTGCGGCCCGCCATCGTCGCCGGCGCGTTGATGTCGTTCACGCTTTCGCTCGACGAATACATCGTGAGCGTCTTCACGACCGGCGCGCAGTCGCAGACGCTTCCATTGAAGGTTTACGGAATGGCCAAAGTGGGCTTGAATCCCCAACTCAACGCCCTCAGCACCCTTTTCATCGTGGCCACTTTCGCGGTCGCGATCCTCAGCCAAACCCTAGCCAGAAAGAAAACACCATGACCAAAAAATCCATCCTCGCACTCGCCGCCCTGGCCGCCTTCGCGCTGCCCGGAACCGGAGCCAAGGCCGAATCCAAGAAACTCAATGTCTACTGCTGGTCCGAATACATCCCGCAGGATGTGATCGACGAGTTCTCGAAGGAGACCGGCATCGATGTCTCGGTCGAAAACTACGCGTCCAACGAGGAGATGCTCGCCAAGCTCGTCGCGGGCGGCGGCAGCTACGACATCATCCAGCCGAGCGAGTATGTCGTCGAGGCGCTCGTCCGCGAGAATCTGCTCGAACCGATCGACAAGGAAAAAATCCCCAACCTCGCGAACATCGATCCGGAGTTCCTCAACCGCTCCTTCGATCCCGGCAACAAATACACGGTGCCGTTCATGGCGGGAACCGTCGGCATCGTCGTGAACACCGAACTCGTGAAGGACGACATCCAGAGCTTCTCCGATGTCTTCAAACCCGAAAACAAAGGAAAGATCGTCGTGCTCGACGACGCCCGCGAGATCGTTTCCTGGGCCCTGCTCTCGCAGGGAATTCCGGTGAACGACATGAGCGACGAAAATCTCGAGAAGGCCCGCGGGGTGCTTCAAAACTGGCTCCCGCTCGTGAAGGTCTACGATTCCGACAGCCCGAAGACCTCGCTTCTCAACGGCGATGTCGCCATCGGGGTCGTGTGGGGCGGCGAGGGCGCGATCCTGCTCAACGAGGACAAGAAATTCCGCTGGATCATTCCCGCCGAGGGCACCCACCTCTTCATCGACAGCCTCGCGATTCCGAAGGGCGCGGCGAACGCGGCGAACGCCGAGACCTTCATGAACTTCATCCTGCGCCCGGACATCAGCAAAAAAATCTCCGACGAGTTCCCCTACACGAATCCGAACCTCAAGGCGCGCGAGCTTCTCTCGGCCGAGCAACTCGCCAATCCCGCCAGCTTCCCGACCGCGGAACAGCTCGCGAAAATGGAAACCTTCAAGGACATCGGCGAGCAGGCCTCCAAGGCCGAGGAACTCGTCACCTCGCTGAAGGTCGAATAGGCCGATGACCGGAATCGCAGCCGCCGGGGAGTCCGCCTCCGCGCCGCACCAGGCGCGGATGCCGGGCCTTCTGGCCTGGTTGGCGCTTTTTCCGGTGGTGGCCTGGCTGCTCCTGTTCGTCGTCGCCCCGCTGATTCTTCTGGTGGTGGTGAGTTTCGCGGACCGCGACTCGCTGGGCCGCGTCGTCTACGAGTTCAATTTCGACAACTACACCCGCGCCTTCCAGTGGGTGTGGCTGAAGGTCCTACTCGACTCGGTCTGGTATGCGTTCCTGACCACGGTCCTCTGCATGGCGCTGGGCTACCCGGTCGCCTACTTCATCGGCCGCGCCCCGGAGCGCTGGCGCTCGCTTCTGCTGCTGATGGTGATGGTGCCGTTCTGGACAAGTTTCCTCATCCGCACCTACGCCTGGATCACGATCCTCGCGAAGGACGGATTGCTGAACGCGATCCTGCTCGGCAGCGGGTTGATCGTCGAGCCGATGGCCATGCTCTACACGCCCTTCGCGGTCGTGCTCGGGCTGGTCTACAATTTTCTGCCCTTCATGATCCTCCCGATCTACACGAGCGTGGAAAAGCTCGACAACGCCATGATCGAGGCGGCCTACGATCTCGGCGCGGGGCCGTTGCGCGCGTTCTCGCAGGTGATCATTCCCCTCACCCGCCCGGGCATCGCCGCCGGGGCGATGCTGGTATTTGTCCCCTCGATCGCCATGTTCGCGATCACCACACTCATGGGAGGCGGCGCGAATCCCACCATCGGCGAGGTGATTTTCAAACAATTCACCTCCGGCCGGAACCAGCCGTTCGGCGCCGCGCTGGGGACGATTCTGCTGGCGATCTTCATTCTCGCGCTCTGGCTGTCACGCCGCCAGCGCGAGGAGCAGACCTAATTTCCCGCCATTTGCGCGATCTGCCTGAGCATCGGCGCGAATTCGGCGTTCCACATTCCCATGAGCGGGTGGGCGTCGTCGAATCCCGCCTGGCCCGCGTCGCTCACACTGTAGACGCCCGGCTCGAGACGGATGTCGGAGGTCATGGGAATCTGGACCATGCGAATCTTCACGCGGATCGTCTGGGGATTTCCATAGCTGCCCCACATGATGTTTCCAAAGCCGCCGGCCGGCTTGTCGAACGAAACCGAGGTCGGGTAGTTCGAGTTCGACAAGGTGTAGCCGCGACCCGCGAAGACGGTCTCGGCGGCGTTGATCACCGCGGCGGGCGTGGTGTTTTTCACCGTCACCGCGCCGATTCCGCCGGACATGGCGATGGGATTCGAAAGGCAACCGGCGAGAAGGAGCACGGAGCAGAGGGCGAGGAGAGTTTTCATCGGGGCCAACGCTACCAGCGCTCAAAGACCCTCGGCAAGCCGCTTGAACAGGGCGAAGTCGGGCTTGGGCACATCGTCGGGGATGTCCGCCGGCCAGGGCAGGAAGGCGTCGGGAACGGCGAACGATTCGAGCCTGGCGGCGAGGCGGCTTTTCAAATCCTCCCGGTCGAAATTCCCCGCAACAAAGGCGACGGGACGCTCGCCGAAGCGCGCATCGAAGCGGGACACCACCACCGCCCGGCGGATGCCGGGGATTTGCATCAACAATGCCTCGACCGGCTCGGGCTGGATGTTTTCCCCGCCGGAAACGAACATACGATCGCGGCGACCGGTGACGACGAGATTTCCCAACTTCGTGAAACAGCCCGAATCGCCGGTGGAGAGCCACCCTTCGTCGTCGACGAGCTTTTCCATCCGTCCATCCCGGTTGAAAAATCCGGCCGCCACCATCGGACCGCGGACCTGAATTTCCTTGTCCTCCGAAATCCGCACCTCGAGATCGCGAAGCGGCTTTCCCGAATGCACCGGCGAGGGAAGCCTTTCGAGTGGCGCGGTGGTCGCAATCTGCGAAGCGGTCTCGGTCATTCCATAGGTGAGGTGCAGTGGCGCGCCCTGCTCGATCGCGCGTCCCACGAGCCCTGCGGGAAACGGGCCTCCGCCCCCGAGCACCGCATGGAAGCGGACCAAGTCGACCCGGCTATCGAGCAGACGGGCGAGCTGGGTCGAGACCACGGAGAGATGCGTGACCGCGAAATCATCCGCCTGCTTTTCAAAGTTCATCGCCGGGTCGGGAAAAACCACCAGCGCGCCGCCGAGCAGGCAGCGCACAAGAATTGAAAATCCACTCACATGGTGCAGCGGCAGCGACATCAACCATCCGCAACCCGGTTTCAGCGGAATGTTCCGCGCGGAGGATCGGGCGCTGGCGATGTGGGCCTGCAATACGTGCCACACCGCCCGGGGTTCGCCACTCGACCCCGAAGTGAACAAGACCGTTCCGGGCGATCCCGGCGGGGTTTGCCCGAAAAACGAACGCAGCATCTCCATGCGCCGCCGCGCCTCGGGCTCGGGAAGACGAAACGAAACCGGCGCCACCACGCATCCTCGATACAAAGCGGCCAGAAGAGTCAGGGCGTGATCGAATGTCGGCCGAGCCCGGGTCGCAACCAGGGCGCCCGGATCGAGCGGTAGGGATTCCAGCAAGCCGGCCAGCTCGTGATAGCGGACCAAGCGACCCGTGGAGCGGTCGAACAAGGCCGGCGCGGCGCCGAACCTGGAAAAATCAAACAGGCTGGAGCTTGGATTCATCGACTTCGGGGAGCGGTTCGGCGGCTTGAAATGCAAACCCGGGAAATTCCAGGCGATGGCGGAGAATGTCGCATTGCAAACGCGAATAGGTGTCCAGCCCGGCGGCGGAGATTTTTTCCAGGGACGCCGCGAACCGGCCGAGCGCGTGGATGCCGACGCCCGATTCGAAGGCCGCGCTGACGACGCCCGTCATTCCCAACTCGGCCCCGGCCTCGGCGAACTCGCGGCAGATTTCGAATCCGCCAAAGAGCGTTGGCTTCAAAACCAGCGCCGCCGCCCCTTCGAAGTCGCGGAGGTCCTCCGGCGAAATCCCGCGAAGGGTTTCATCCAAGGCCACGGGAACCCCGCACTCGTCGATCAATTCCGGAAGCTCGATCGGGTCGGCAATCGGTTCCTCGAAATACTCGATGGGAAATCCACTCGTTTCCTCGGCCAGACGAAGCGTCTCGCGCAGGGACCAACCCCGGTTGGAATCCAGGCGGAACCGGCACGGCGCGACGGCCAGAATCCTTTCGAGAAGCGGAGGGATTTCCTGGAAGGACAACCCGGCGGTTTTGATTTTCAAACAGCCGCACCCGGCGGAAAGGGCCGAATGCGCCTGCGCCAGAATTTCCTCGGCGGAGCCCGTCAGAAGGGCGTTGACGGGAATTTTTTCGTGGAGCACGGGCCACGCGGCGGTTTCCAAGGCGCAACGCATCGAGGCCGGAGCATCCGAGGGATCGGCCCCGCGGCGGACCCATGCGAGAACATCCTCGAAGCTCTCGCTGCTCCAGCCCTCGAGGGGCGCGGCGTCTCCCCAACCGCTCGGCAGCCGCGCCAAGACTCCGCGACGAATCGCACCCGATCGAAGCGGAAGGGCATAGGAAAAAAAACTCGGGGCGTTCACAGCATGAGAAACACCGAGATCAAAACCGCCATCATCACGCTGGCGATTCCAACATGGGGAAACAGGGCGTTGATTTCGCGGAGGTCCTGGATTTTGGCCAGAGGCGCGGCCACTCGAAGGCCGGCGAGAAACGCGGCCGCGGCGCACAGCCATCCGCCTTCGTGGAACGGCAGAACCCACAAGGGAACCAGCGCCGGAAGGAACAAAAACACGATGATCTCGACGATCGCGAATTTCCGGCCGAAGCGGACGGCGAGGGTTTTTTTGCCCACCCGCAAATCGGTTTCCATGTCGCGATAATTGTTCAGCGCGATCAGCACCACCGAGTAGCAACCAGGCACGCAGCCCAATAGGAGAGCGGTTGACGAGACTTCCAGCGCCTGCACGAAAAAAGTCCCGGCTGTCGCAACCAACCCGAAAAAGAGAAAGGTGAAAACATCCCCGAGGCCGACATACGCGATCGGAAACGGCCCGGCCGTGTAGAGGATTCCGAAGGCGATCGAAACGATTCCGATCACCGCCACCGGCCAACCACCCCGCAGAACCAGGAAAATTCCCGCCAGCGCGGCGATCAGAAAAAACACCACCATGCCCGCGAAGACGGCTTGGGGCTTGATCAAACCCGACGCCGTCACGCGAACGGGCCCCAACCGTTCGCCGGTGTCCGCGCCTTTTTTGGCGTCCCAATAGTCGTTGGCAAGGTTCGTGCCGATTTGGATTCCGAGCGCGCCGATCAGGGCCGCCACGGCGGCGGCGAGATTTTCCTTTGATTCGGAAAACGCCAGAGCGGTTCCCAGCAAAACCGGAGCGACGGCGGCGAACAGGGTTTTCGGCCGGATGGCCTGGATCCAGGCGCTCACGGACGCTTGGGGAATTTGCCGAAGTCGGGTTTGCGTTTTTCCACAAACGCGTTCCGCCCCTCCTGCCCCTCCTCGGTCATGTAGTAGAGAAGGGTGGCGTTGCCGGCCAGTTCCTGCAGGCCGGATTGACCGTCGCAGTCGGCGTTGAGCGCGGCTTTGAGGCAACGGATCGCCAGAGGGGATTTTTCCAAAATCTCGCGGCACCATTTCACCGTCTCGATCTCGAGGTCCTCGTAGGGGACGACCGTGTTGACGAGGCCCATTTGGAGCGCCTGCCGGGCATCGTAGGTCCGGCAAAGAAACCAAATCTCGCGGGCTCTTTTTTGACCGACAATCCGGGCGAGATAGCTCGCGCCGAAGCCTCCATCGAACGATCCCACGCGGGGGCCGGTCTGGCCGAACTTGGCATTCTCGGCGGCGATCGTGAGGTCGCACATCACATGCAACACATGCCCTCCCCCGACCGCCCATCCCGCCACCATCGCGATCACCGGTTTCGGGCAGGTTCGGATTTCGCGTTGGAAATCGAGAACATTGAGACGCTCGACGCCCTGCCCGTCGGCATAGCCGGCGTCGCCGCGGATTTTCTGGTCGCCTCCGCTGCAAAACGCATGCTCGCCCTCGCCGGTGAGAATCACCGCGCCGATGCCCGAATCCTCCCGAGCGTCCTGCAAGGCGCGCCGCATTTCCTCGACAGTGAGCGGACGGAACGCGTTCCGGCGCTCGGGGCGGTTGATGGTGATCTTGGCGATGCCTTCCGCTTTTTCGTAGCGGATGTCCTCGAAGGTTCCAGCGGACTTCCAATCCAGTGCGGGCTTCATGGCAGCGAGGCTAGACCGCGCGCCGCGGGCGGCCAATTCCGAAGTTCGCGGGCCAACCCGATCGGATCCTCCTCCAGCACCCGGTGGCCGCAATCCGGAAGGACGGCGGCTTCCGCCTGCCGAAAAGACGAGGCCATGCGGCGTGAAAGTTCGACGTATTTCAAATCGCAAGCTCCGGCCGCGAAGAAGGCGCGGCCTGGATAACCGGGAAGCCTGTCCCATAGCGGTTCCAGAACCCCGGGACTCCAAAGTTCCAAGCACTCCGCCAGCAAGGCGGGATCGTGCTCCGCCCGCGAGGCGACAAACCGCTCGAACGCCCCGGGAGATTTGCGGGGCGAATCGAAAACGGGAAGGTTCCACCATCGATGCAAAAACTCCCGAAAGGCCCCGGCATCGGAGGCGCGAAGTTGCGCCGCAAGGCGGAGATCCTCTTCCCGCCGGCCTTCGCGGTCCTCCAACCCGGCCGTGGTGGAGACTCCGACAAACAAGGGAAACCGATCCGGAAATCTCAGGGCGGCGTGCATCGCCAGCCTCCCGCCCATCGAGTAGCCCGCCAAAACGCACGAGGCGATGCCCTCCTCATCGAGCCATTCCACAAGCCGCAAGGCCAATTCCTCCACCCCGCAGGGCGGACGGCCATCATGTCCCGGCAACTCGAGCAGACACATCCTCCAACCGGGATTTTCAGAAAGCCACGCCTCCGCGAAGGCCATCCAATCCGTCGCCCGGCCCAGAAACCCGTGCAAGCAAAGCATCGCGGGACCATCCGGCGAACCGAGGCGGTGAAATTTCAATCGCTCCATTTCCACTCCGGCGCCCCCACCCTCCGCGCGATTTCCAGATGCAAACCATGGTTCGCCGCCCGATCGGTGCGACACTCGATCAGACAACTCTTTTGCGACGACCGGAGCAGTAAACTTGTCAGTTCGCGGGCGGTGGCGGGGCGGTGGTATTCGAGGCCGAATTGGGCGGCGGCGTGGCGGAAGTCCATTCCATGCGGGGTTTCCCAGAAACGTTCGCGGCTTCCGGCGTCGATCTCGAGCGGGAGGAACCGGAAGATTCCGCCGCCGTCGTTGTTGATGACGACCAAGCGGACCGGCAGATCACGCAGGAGGAAAAGGGAATTCAAGTCGTGCAAAACCGCCAGGTCCCCGAGAAGTCCGATCACCGGCCGTCCGGCTCCCAGACACGCTCCGGCGAGCGTGGCGATGTTTCCGTCGATTCCGCTCGCGCCCCGGTTGCCGAGGATTGGCGAGGGTGCTTGGGAGTTCGAAGCCGCGCAGGAATCGACATCGCGAACGGGCATGGAGTTTCCCAGAAACAGAAACTCGCCGGTCGATGCCACGATGCGCGCGATGGCGGGTTCAGTGAGCGGTTCATCAACGTCCAATCTTTGGCTCAAAACCCCGGCGACGGCTTGGCTGGCGGCGATCCAGCGGGATTTCCAACCTTTGCGCGGTTCAGGTTGGTTGGCTTCGAGAAAGGCGGCGGGGGTGGCTCGAATCCACTCGGGATTCGCGCCCCAAGGATCAAGTCGCTCCGGGAGATTGCGCACCTGAAGATAGTTTTCTCCGCGGCATTTCGAGATCCATGCTCCGAGGCGCTTGGAGACGAAACTTCCGCCGAAATGCAGAACCCTTTCGGGCGCGGGAACGTCCTTTCGTTGGAGAATCCAATCGGCATGGGCCACAACCCCCTTGAGAAAACGGGCGCCTGACAATGCGTCGGCGACCACGGGCCAGCCGAGGCAATCGGCGAATTCCAGAATTTTCGGTCCGATTATTTGGTCCTCAATCGAGAGGCGTCCGATCGCCACGACTCCGCGGGGACTTTCGAAAAATCCCTTGGGGATTTTTGCGGACGCCTCCTCCTTGGCCGCCTCCAATCTTTGAGGGAGCGGGAAATTCCCAATCTCCGCATCCGACAAAAGCGGCTCCGCGAACGGCACGTTCAAATGAACCGGCCCGCCGGCAGCGAAGAGTTTTTCCAGAATCCCCGGCAACTCCCGAAGATCACCGGGGCAGGGCAGATCGACTTCCGCGCGCACAAACGATCCGAAGAGGCCCGGTTGGAGAATGGTTTGATTCGCTCCGGTTCCCCGCAATTCGGGAGGGCGGTCGGCGGTGAGGAAAACCAAAGGCACATTCGCGTGGAACGCCTCGACGCAGGCGGGGAGAAGATTCGCGACGGCCGATCCGCTGGTGGTGAGGCACACGGCACGACGCCCTGTCGCCATCGACCATCCCAACGCGGCGAAGGCCATCCCGCGCTCGTCGTAATGCACGTTCGCCTCCAGCGCACCGTCCGCCACGGCCGCCACCAGGGCGGATCCGCGGGCCCCGGGGCTGATGAAAAAACGCCCGGCGCCGAGTCGATGGAGTCCCTGGACAATCGCCGCGCCCCAGGCGCGGTTCGAACAAGCGGGGGTCATGGGGAAAGCAAATGGAGCACGCCCGAGATTTTGTCCTCGAGTTCGTTCCATTCCCTCTCGGCATCGGATCCCTCGACGATTCCCGCCCCCGAATAAAGATGGAGCTGGCGGCCGAGCCACAGCATCGAGCGGATCGCCACGGAGAACTCGGCCTCGGCGCGAGAGACGCAGCCGAAGGGCCCCGCATACCACCCGCGGTCGAAGGGTTCGTGTTTTTTCAGGAATTCCAGCGCCTCGGCCTTGGGAAAACCGCAGGTGGCGGGCGTGGGGTGGAACGATTTCAAAACGGCGTCGTCCCCCACCCCGTCCCTCAAATCGCCCCGGAAGGCGGTGCGGAGGTGCTGGACGCGCGAAAGTTTGAGAACGCTCGGGCCGCGGTCCCGGGTGAAACCGGTGCAGAGGTTTTGGAATGTCGCCGCCAGGGATTCCACAACGAGCCGGTGCTCGAGCTGCTCCTTCGAGATGCGCAGGAGCTGGGATTCGAGGCGGGCGTCCTCGACGGTGTCGAGGCTGCGGGGACGCGTTCCGGCCACGGCTTCGCTCTCGAGCCGCGAATCCTCGCGGCGGAACAACAGTTCGGGACTCGCGCCGAGAAAGGCTCCGGAGGCCGCAGTGGGCTGCAGGCAAAAGTGGAAACACGCCGGCGCGCCGCCCGCGAGAATTTCGATCAACGCAAAGGGCGTGGCGGTTTCGGTGAGTTCCAGGCAGGATTTGCGGGCGAGGACGACTTTCGAGAGCGGGGTCGTCTGGAAATCGTCGAGCGCCTTCGAGACCGTCGCGGCCCATTTGAGAAAATCGGGCTGGTCCCAGCGCGTGAGCACGCCGGGACGCGGGATCGCGCCCATGTCGCCGAGCGCCTCGATCCAGTCGGCGACCTCGTCGAGCGATTGATCGCCGGGGCCGAGATTCACGGCCAAGGTGGTGCGTCCGCCCGAATGAATGATCTCGGCTTTGGGGATGAAAAAAAACTCTCCGGGAAAATCCTTCCAGTCGCCCGTGCTGGACTCGTGCTGATCAAAGCGGCAACCGCCGAAAATTCGGATGTCTTCGTCGGAATCCGCGAGGGTTTCAGTCAACCCGGCCAGGCTGTCATGCGCCGCGATGCCCATGGCAAGCGTCTGCGCGGCACCGGAGCGGGAGCGCCAGTAGAGCCTGGGAAAGGAGGGCGCGCGCTCCAGCCAGCGCGGCGTGAAGAGCCCCGCGTCCTCCAGAGTCCACTCGAAGCGCCGCACCCCGGCATCCCAGGCCGATGCGCGGCGGGGCATGCGAAAATCGGGGCGCCGCCCGATGCTGAGACAGTCGAGTGGCGCGGTGGCGGCGGAGATCATTTGGGAAGTATTACGTTCGCCGCGCCATCAAAGGTGTGGATTCGTCGGCAATTGCCGCCTAAAGAAAACCATCGCCACGGCCATGACAAGCCCCGCCGCCCATGTTTACCGACGCCGAGTGGAGTTCTCGGACACCGACGCCGCGGGCGTCGCCCATTTTTCCAGGCTCCTCGCGATGGTCGAGGAGGCGGCGCACGATTTTTTCCGGAAAAACTCGATCCCGGTTTTGTCGGAGTCCGCCGGCTGGCCTCTGGTCGGGCTTCAGGTGGATTTCCAGGCTCCCTGCCGGTTCGGGGACGAGTTGGAAATTTCCCTCTGCAATTTTTCGCCGGGCGGGAGTTCGCTAGCGTTCCGCTTCGAGGCGCGCTTGGCGGGCGCCGGGATTTTCGCGGGCCGCGCCACCGTTTGCCACATTTCGCCAACCACCGGGCGACCGATTTCCATTCCTGAAACCATCCGCCGGGTTTTCCTGCCATGAACACCACCACTGCCCTCGCGATTCGGGGATTCGTCCTCGATGCGCCTTCGCCAAAAAAAGCCCGCGGATTCCGCGACGGGGCGGTTTTGATCCGGGATGGAAAAATCGCCGCCGCCGGGGACTTCGCGGAAATCCGAAACCTGCCCGAGGCGCGCGATGCCGTTTGGTCCGGCGGGCCGCGCTGCGCCATCGTTCCCGGCCTGATCGACCTCCACGCGCACATCCCGCAATACCCGGTGGTGGGCCGCATCGAGGAGTCGTTGCTGCCTTGGCTGCAGCGTTACATTTTTCCCAGGGAGCGGGAATTCCGCGCCGAAACGGCCCGGGTGTTCGCGCCCTATTTTTTCGGGGAATTGGCGCGCAACGGCACCACGCTGGCCGTGCTCTACGCGGCGATTTTCGAGGACAGTTGCCATGAATGCTTCGCCGCCGCCGAGACCTCGGGAATGCGGGCGATCATTGGAAAAGTGATGATGGACCGCGGCTCGTATGGAGGAATGGAGGAGACGAAAATCCCGGCGGTTTCGCTCGAGCAGACGCGGCGGCTGATCGAGCGCTGGCACGGCGCGGCGGGCGGACGACTGGGCTACGCGGTGAGTCCCCGCTTCGCGATCACCTGCACGGCGGAATTGATGAAAGCCGCGGGGAACATGGCAAGGGAGCACGGCACCTGGATTCAAACGCACCTGTCGGAAAACCATCTTGAAATTCAAACGGTGCGCGAACTTTTCCCCGACTCGCCGGACTACACGTCGGTTTACGAAGAATGCGGACTCACGGGACCGCGCTCGATTTTCGGCCACTGCATCCATCTCAGCGAGCGCGAGACCTCGATTCTGAGCGACTCCGGCAGTCTCGTCGCGCATTGCCCGACCTCGAATCTTTTCCTGCGCAGCGGCATCATGCCCTGGGAAAAAATCACCGCGGCCGGCATTCCGTTCGGCCTTGGCAGCGACGTGGCGGGCGGACCGGAGCTGGGGATGTGGCGCGTGATGCGCTCGGCGCTCGAGTCCCAGATCGCGCGCTCGTTCCACGAAAAATCCCCGATTCCCACACCGGTGGAAATTTTCCACCGGTCCACCCTGGGGGCCGCGGAAGCGCTTCAAATGGACTCGTGGATCGGTTCGCTCGAACCCGGCAAGGACGCCGACCTCGTGGTTTTGGACCTTGCGGAGGTCATCCCCTCGGCGGGCGGCGCGCTTTTGGACGGGGACACCGGCGCGGAGGATTTGCTCTCGCTGCTGATCCATCGGGCGGGTCCCGAAGCCACGCTTCTCACCATGGTGCGCGGCCGCGCGACCTACTCCCGGCCGACCTCAGCGGGCGGGAACGACGACCAAGCCGGGCACCAGGCTGGTTGAGCGGTTTGTATCCAGAAAATCGATTCGGGTGTGGGGCGGCTTGGCGGAATCGAAACCGAGGAACCACAGCATCGGACCGGCGGGGGTTTGGAGAAGGTTCGTGTGCAAAACGAACTCCCCGGGGGCCTGAAGCCGGAATTCGTAGCCGCCCTTGGAATCGGTGGTGGTGGTGGCGATCGGAAAGGGAAGGTGGTTCACCAAATGCCGAGCCACCTCCGCGGCATCCCGCTCCTCCGCGGAATGGCGAAGGGATTCCCCGAGGTAACGCTCCAGATCGCGCCGGTTGTAGAGAAGCACCTTCACGCCCTGCTGGGGAACGGGGGTTCCGTCGCTGGCGCGCAGAACGAGGCGGCCTTGGATTTGATCCGGGGGCAAAACCTCGCCGGTGGCTTGGGAAAGCCGCTCCAGGGCCTCCTCCCGCTCCCGGAGTTTGGCTTGAAGGGACTCGGCCCGTTCCTTGAAACGGTCCCGCTCCGCCGCGACGGAATCCGCGCGCATGAACATCGCCACCCCGACGAGGATCGCGACGAGAAACGCGAGAATGGAGACCACCTGCCACTTGAGAATCTTCTTCTTGGAACGCTTGCGCGGGCGGCCGTGGTGGTTGCGCGACGGAGGCAGGGGCGCCATCTCGGGCGGCGGCGGACGGAATTTTTTTTCGGAAGGGGGCGGGGCGGGTTCGGATTTTTTTTCGGCGATCCCGCCGGGAAACCAATCCGCCAGCGGACTCCATTCCTCCCCGGCGGGATCGAACCCCACCGCATCGGAGGGGAAAAGGCCGGCGCGCCAGATGGCCTCGAGATGCCTCCGCTCGATCGGCCCGAGCACGTCGCCATCGGTGGAGTAGAAACACCAGGGGCTGTCATCGTCCTCGGGCGGCTTGGGTTCGGGATCGGGCATGGATTCGGGTGTGATAGGATTTCCCGCGCGTTTCTTCAAGTGGCCTTGCCCCCGACCTCGGCGGCAATCTCCTCCGCGGGATAGGTCCAGATTTCCGACAGGGTCGGATGGTAGTGCGGAATGGCGGCGAATTCGGCCGCCGTGGCCTTGTAGTTCATGGCCACCACCACTTCGTGAATGAGTTCCGAAGCCTCGGGGCCGACCACCGCGCCGCCCAGGATCTCGCCGGTGTCGCGCCGGGCGAGCAATTTCACGAAACCCTCGGTCTCGCCCATCACGAGCGATTTTCCATGGTCGTTGAAAGGATAGGCGGCGGTCGAAAAATCGACTCCCGCCGAGCGCAGTTCCGCCTCGGTGGCTCCGACCGAGGCCACTTGGGGATCGGTGAAAACCGCGAAAAGCTTGAGACGGTAGTCCATGGTTTTTGGAGCCCCGGATATGCGGCCCAGGCGAAGCGCGGCGTTGTGCGCGGCGATTTCGCCCTGCTGGATGGCGATGTGCACGACCTCGAGTCCGCCACACACATCCCCCGCCGCGAAGACATGCGGCAGGGAAGTGGATTGGTCGGCGGCGGCCGCGAGGCGTCCCTGCCGGATTTCGAGCCCGAGGGCCTCCAGCCCTTGCAGGCGCGGCTTGCGGCCGAGGGCGTTCAGAACCCGGTCCGCCTCGAGATGGTCCACGCGACCGCCGTGCTCGTAGGCGACCAGCGCCCCGTCTCCGGTATCGCGCACATTCAACAACCCGGTTCCCGTGTGGATTTCCATGCCGTCGAGGCGCATCGCCTTCGCGAGCGCATCCGACACGTCGGGATCGAGGGATTTCAAAATATGCGGGCTGCGTTGAACGATCGACACCTTCACTCCGAAGGCCCTGCAGTAGCTGGCCATTTCCAGACCCACCGGCCCGGCTCCCAGGACGATCAACGACCCGGGGAGCCGCTCCAGGTCCAGCATTTCATCGCTGGTGAGGCAGCGCGATTCCGCCAAGCCGGGAACGGGCGGAACGCCGGTCTCCGATCCCGTTGCGATCAAAAACGTCCGCGCCCGCAACGTGGTGGCTTTTCCATCGGGGTGGCGAACCAACACCTCGTTCGGCCCGAGGAATTCCGCCATGCCCCGCAAAAAATCGAAACGCCCCGACTCCAGTTGTCCCCGGCGATAATCGGCGAATTCGGCGATCAACCTCCTCTTCCGGGCCACGATGGCGGCGGCGTTGAATCCCGGCGTGCCGCAGGACAGCCCGAACTCGCCCGCCCGGTCGAGCACACGGTATCTCCTCGCCGATTCCAAGAGCGTCTTGCTCGGCATGCAACCGCGCAGGATGCACAACCCGCCGACTTCGCGGCCGCCCTCGACCACGACGGTCTTCAGTCCCAAGTCCACCGCCGTCCTGGCCCCCGCGTAGCCGGCGCTGCCGCCCCCGATCACCGCAAAATCATAGTCCATGGGCCGGAGCCTACCCTCGGGCTCCCGCCGCGAAAAGCTCGATGCGGCTTCCCACGCCGCGCCGTCTGGATTACAGGAATCCCAAGCATCCATGAAAAAATCGCCGTTCGACCCGATCCCCGCCGTGCTCGCCGACATCCGCCGCGGGCGCATGGTCATTGTGACCGACGACGCCGACCGCGAAAACGAAGGCGATCTGGTCATGGCCGCCTCGAAGGTCACGCCCCATGCCGTCAATTTCATGGCGAAATTCGGGCGCGGACTGGTTTGCGCCCCGATCACCGTCGAGCGGGCCGCCCAACTCGGCCTCCCCCGCATGGTCGCCCAGAACCGCGAGTGCTTCAAAACCGACTTCACCGTTTCCGTCGATGCCACCCGGGGCATCTCCACCGGCATCAGCGCCAAGGACCGCGCCGCGACCATTCGCGTGCTTGCCGATCCCGACTCGAAGCCCCTCGACCTCATCCAACCGGGCCATGTTTTTCCCCTCCAGGCCAAGCCCGGGGGCGTTCTCCGCCGCGCGGGCCACACCGAGGCCGCCATCGACCTCGCCCGCCTCGCCGGCCTCGATCCCTCGGGAGTGATCTGCGAAATCATGCGCGAGGACGGCTCGATGGCGCGCTTGCCCGACCTCGTGAAATTCAAAAAAAAGCACGGCCTCAAAATGTGCTCGATCCAGGACCTCATCGCGCACCGCCGCAAGAGCGAGCGCCTCGTCGCCCGCGAGGAAACCGTGCTCATGCCCACCGATTTCGGCGATTTCGACCTCCACCTCTACCAGTCCCTCGTGGACGGCATGCACCACCTCGCCCTCGTGAAGGGAAAAATCCAGCCCGGCAAACCCGTCCTCGTCCGCGTGCACAGCGAGTGCCTCACCGGCGATGTCTTCGGCTCCCGCCGCTGCGATTGCGGCCCGCAACTCCACCAGGCCATGCAGCGCATTCAAAAAGAGGGCGCCGGCGTGCTCCTCTATATGCGCCAGGAGGGCCGCGGCATCGGACTCGCGCCGAAAATCCGTGCCTACAAACTCCAGGAGCAGGGCCTCGACACCGTCGAAGCCAACGAGCGCCTCGGATTCCCCATGGACCTCCGCGACTACGGCCTCGGCGCGCAAATCCTCGCCGACCTCGGCGTCCGCAAGATCCGCCTCCTCACCAACAACCCCCGCAAGGTCGTCGGCCTCGAAGCCTACGACCTCGAAATCGTCGAGCAACTCCCGATCCGCTCCGCCGCGAACCCCCACAACGCCCGCTATCTCGAAACCAAGAAGCGCAAAATGGGCCACAAACTCTGACCCCCCGGCTGCCTCGATCCAAATCCGGATCCCGTCCGTGGCATGACAATTGCTCGACAGGCTCCAACGATCTCCGTTCATTCCATGAATCCTCTCCTCGCCCTCTCCGCCGCCCGCGTCGGCAACAACCTCCTCAACGGCCTCGCCAACAACCTCTCCGGCAACCAGCAGGCCCCCTCGGCGAAGGATGTCCAGAAAGCCGAATTCACCCGCATGATGCTGGCCGCGGCGAACACCCCCCAGGCCCGAGCCGCCCGCGAACTCGGCGCCGACGGCATTGGCAGCCACGGCGACGCCGAAAAGCAACTCCAACAAATCGCCCAGAAAATTCTCCAATCCTCCGAAATCGGCAAGGAACTCGACGGCAAATCCGAGGCGTTCGAACTCAAGTTCCTCGCCGATGGAAAAGTCGCCCTGAAATCCGCCGACGGCTCGGAAAAAGTCTTCTCCCTTGAAGGCGACCTCGCCAACTCCGCGCGTCAAGCCTTCGATCTCATCGAGAAGCTCAAAATCGCTTTTCCGAAAGGCGGCCCCGCCGCCTCCGAGCCCGGCGGAACGCTCCGCATGGTTCCCGGCGCCGGCGCCACCCTTTTGGCCTGAGTCCGCCGTTCGGTCCTCCGCCTCCCGCGCCTCGTCGCGCCATCGCGCCCAAGGAAAGTCGCACCGCGCTTTTTTCGGCCCCGCACCCACCCGGCAACTTTTGCCCCGCCGCAACCGGGCAAGGCACGAACTTCCCCCAAACCCTTCCGTTTGCCTCCCCGATCCCCCTTCCCTGTGGCTGGCACAGGTCTTGCTTGGAGGAACGGCATGGAATTGGTTGCCTCCCTCTTCGCCAGCGATAACTACCAGGCTGTGAAAAAAATGATGGACGTCACCGCCATGCGGCACGCCGCCATCGCCAGCAATCTCGCCAACGTCTCCACCCCGGGCTACAAACGCGTCGACATCAGCAAAACCTTCGAGGACGAACTCAAGGCCCGCATCCAATCCCGCGATGCCGACCAGATCTCCGCCGCCGTGCCACGCACCGAGTCCGACACCCTCACCCCCTCGACCCGCGCGGACGGCAACAATGTCCAGATCGACCGCGAACTCCTTGCCCTCAGCGGCAACACCATGAACTTCGACGCGCTCACCAATTTCGCCACCAGCTCCATCAAACAACTCAAAATGGCCATCGTCGGCCGTCCCCAATAACCCCCCTCTCCCGCTATGAACGTCCTCGCCTCCACCGCCATCACCGCCACCGCGCTCGACGCCGAGAAGATGCGCGTGGACATCACGTCCCAGAACATCGCAAACGCCCACACCACCAAAGGCATCGACGGCCAACCCTACCAGCGCCGCATCGTGGCCTTCGAATCCGTCCTCAATGAAAAAATGGGCCCGAACATGCAGGGCGTCCGGATTTCCGACATCAAACGGGACGATACCCCCGGCGAAGTCCTCTACAACCCCGAGCATCCGCACGCCGACGAGAACGGCAACGTGAAAATGCCCAACGTCAACATCGCCTTCGAGATGGTGGACATGGTCACCGCCACCCGTTCCTACGAAGCCAACCTTGCCGTCGTGCGCAACGCCCGCCAAATGGCCAACCAAGCCCTCGCCATCGGCCGCTGAACTTTTTTTTAACCGATTATTCCTATGACTCCCATCGCAGCCATCTCTCCCGACATGACCGGCATGGCCCCCCTGACCATGCGCAATTTCGAAGCCGAAATCGAGCGCCCGAACGCCCTTCGCGAGATCGGCCTCTCCGCCGGCGGCACCCAGGTTCCGGGCCCCGATCCCTTCGGCCAATTGATGAAAAAATTCGTCAACGACGTGGATGACAAAATGAAAGTTTCCGCCAACGAACGCAACAAGGTCCTCTCCGGCGAGGCCACCAACCTCCACCAAGCCATGATCGCCAGCCAGGAATCCAGCGTCGCCTTCACCCTCATGGTCGAACTCCGCAACAAACTTGTCGAAAGCTACCAGGAATTGATGCGCGCCCAGGTGTGACGCCTCCCTTCCCGGCTAAAATCCCTGTTGTCTCCAAAGGATGAAACAAGCCCTGCAGCAAATCGCCAAATTCTGGTCCGAACTCACCCAAACCCACCGGATCATCATCTCCGCCGCCGCGGCCGCCGTGGTCCTCGGCATGGCCGGGTTGCTCTACTGGGCGCAGAAGCCGGACATGAAACTTCTCTTCGGCAAGCTCGGCGAAAAGGAAGCCGCCGAGGTCGTCCAAACCCTCGAGGAGCAGGGCATCCCCTTCCAGATCGGCGGAGGCGGCTCCTCGATCTACGTGAATTCGAAGGATGTCTACCGCGTCCGCATGGACCTCGCCTCGAAAGGCCTGCCGAACACCGGAGGCGTGGGCTTTGAAATTTTCGACCGCAGCAATTTCGGCATCAGCGATTTCGTCCAGCGCACCAACTACACCCGCGCCATCCAAGGCGAACTCGCCCAGACGATCGAGCACATGCAGGGCGTCAAAAAAGCCCGCGTGATGGTGGTTCTCCCCGAGAGCCGGCTCCTCGTCCGCACCACGGATTCCCGCCCCACCGCCTCCGTGTTTGTGGATACCGGCAACACCCAACTCGATGCCGCCGCCGTCAATTCCATCCGCTCCCTCGTCGCCAACGCCGTCGAAGGCCTCAAACTCGACGACGTCGCCGTCGTGGACAATGCCGGCAACGTTCTCTCCGAGGACCTCAAATCCGATCCCCAACTCGGCAACGCCTCGAGCATCGTCAAATACCGCCAGCAAATCGAGGACTACCTCGGCGCCAAGGTCGAGACCATGCTCACCAAGGTTCTCGGACCCGGCAATTCCGTCGTTCGCGTCTCCGCCACCATCAACAACGAAGCCTCGACCGTCTCGAAGGAGATCTTCGATCCCGAAGGCCAGGTTCCGCGCCAGGAAGTGGCCATCGAGGACACCTCCAGCACCTCCGAGGTCGCCCCGCAGGAACCGCCGGGCGCCGGCGTGGCCGCCAACGTCCCCGCCGACCCCCAAGCCAATCAAAACCAGGCACCCACCAAGACGAGCAACACCGCCCGCTCCTCCCGCACCCAGAGCTACGAGATCAACAAAACCCTCATGAATGTCGTCAAGAACCCCGGCGACATCTCCCGCATCACCGCCGCCGTGTTCCTCGCCACGAAATCCGCGGAAACCGGAGAACCCCTCCCGCGCACCCCCGAGGAGATCGACTCCCTGCGCAACATGGTCATCAACGCGCTCGGAATCGCCGTTCCCAAAGGCGAGAACCCCTCCTCGTTCGTTTCGATCCAGGAGGTGGACTTCCCTTCCGCCACCTCGGGCGCCAACGAGGTCGCCGACAAGATCGGCGGCTACATGGAACTCGTCCGTCCGATCGCGGCCCTCGTCATCGCCGCCATCGTCTTCGCCATTTTCTTCTTCATGCTCCGCCGCGCCAAGCCGGAGGAGATCTCGTTCGAACTTGTGGAAGACGCACCCCAACAACCCGAAGTGCCACAGGCCGCTCTCCCGAGCACCGAGGAACAGGAGGAAGAGCAGCCCTCCTTCCTGCCCGTGGCAAAAAACCTGAAAGTCTCGCCGGAGTTGCTCAACTCCCTCATCCGGCAGAAACCCGAAAACGTCGGCGCCACCCTCCGCGAGTGGCTCACGACCAAAAACGAAGGCTGATCCCATGGCCGCGCTCAACTACGACACCATGTCGAAAACGCAGAAGCTCGCTGCGTTTTTCATCATCATCGGCCCCGAGCTCGCCCCCGAGCTCATGAAGCAACTCCGCGACGGCGAGATCGAGGCCGTCGCCCGCGAGATGGCCACCATGGAGGTGGTCGATTTCAAACTCCAGGAGGCCATCCTCGAGGAGTTCTGCGAACTCATCGGCGAGGGCCTCTCCACCGCCCTCGGCGGCATGTCCTTCGTCCAGCGGGCCCTCGAGGCCGCCCGCGGCCCCCAGGCCGCCTCCGACATCCTCCTCCGCGCCCTCCCCGCCAGCAGTTCGATGGACGCCGTCCGCGAACTCAGCCAGATGGACACGCGCCAGATTTTCAACATCATCAAAAACGAGCAACCCCAGACCGTGGCGTTCATCATGTCCTACCTCGACGCCAAGCAGGTCTCCCAAATCATCCCGCTTTTCTCACCCCAGGCCCGCGAGGAGATCGTCGAGCGCCTCGGCTCCATGGATTCCATCTCGAGCGAACTCATCGGCAAGGTCCTCAAGAGCCTCGGCAAGCACCTCTCCAGCGGACCCCAGAAATACAGCCTCCACCGCCGCGGCGGGGCCCAGGCCGCCGCCCAGCTCCTCAACTCCCTCGACAAGGAACTCGGCAAAAACCTCCTCACACGCATCGAGGAGAGGAACGCCGAACTCGGCGAGGCCATCCGCAAGAAACTCTTCAGCTTCGGCGACATCGCCCGACTCGGCCAGCGCGACATCCAGCGCCTCCTCCGCGATGTGGAGACCCAGGACCTCGCCGTCGCCATCAAGGCCGCCCAGGAACCCGTCCGCCGCGCCTTCTTCGGCGCCATGTCGAAACGCGCGTCCGAATCGCTCAAGGAGGAAATGGAACTGCAAGGACCCGTGCGCATGAAGGACATCGAGGCCGCGCAGGAGCGCATTATCGCGCAAATCATGCAGCTCTCGGAGTCCGGTGAAATCGACATTTCCCAGGAGGACTCCAGTGAGCTTGTCGGCTAGGACCATCGATTTTCCCGCCATACCGATCGCCATCGCGATCGTGGACGGCGTTCCGCCGGAGCCCGAACCCGAGCCTGAAATCCGGGTTTCCCTCGAGGAGCACGAGGCCGCCTGCGACGCCGCCTACCGCCGGGGTTTCCAGGAAGCCAACGAACTCCTCACCAAACAAATCCTCGACCAGCGCGCCGAGATCGCCCAGTTGCAGGATTCCCTCTTCCAATCCCTCTCGAAACAGGCCGAATCCCTCGCACACCAGGTTTCCGAGACCCTCCCCGACCTGGTCATGGAAATCACCTGCCGCGTCCTCGCGGGGATGACCCCCGACCGCGCCGCCGTCGAGCGCCTTCTGGCCGAAACCCTCGCCGAAATCGCCCCGGGATCCACCGAGGTCGAAGTGTTCCTCAACAGCTCCGACCTCGCCCTCGTCGAAGGCATCGCCGAGACCTACGCCCACAAATACCCCGGCATCAAACTCACCGCCGATCCCGAACTCCTCCCCGGCGACTGCCGCGCCAAAAGCCGCTTCGGCACCATCGACGCCCGCGTGTTCACCAAACTCCAAAACGTCGCCCGCTCCCTCAAATGAGAAACGAATCGCCCGTTCTCCCGACCCTCATGGAAAACCTGCGCGGCCGCATCACAGCGACCGCTCCGGTCGTTCGCATGGGCGAGGTCATCCAGGTCACGGGCCTCGTCATCGAATCCCTCGGCCCCGGCGTTTCCCTCGGCGACATCTGCGAAATCAGCTCGCCCCGCCTCCACGGCCTCCAAGCCGAGGTCGTGGGCTTCCGCGACCACCGCGTCCTCCTCATGCCACTCGGCGAAATGCAGGAAATCCACGCCGGTTGCGAAGTCGCCGCCACCGGCCGCGCCGCGGGCATCAATGTCAGCGAAGCCCTCGTGGGCCGCATCATCGACGGCCTCGGCCGCCCCATCGACGGCAAAGGCCCCCTCCCCGCCGGCACGCTCCGCCCCCTCCACTGCGCCCCGCCGAATCCCCTCACCCGCGAACGCATTTCCAAACCGTTCCAAACCGGCGTCAAATCCCTCGACCTCTTCACCCCCGTGGGCCGCGGCCAGCGCCTGGGCATCTTCGCCGGCTCGGGCGTCGGAAAATCCACCCTCCTCGGCATGATCGCCCGCGGCGCGGAATCCGAAATCAATGTCATCGCCCTCATCGGCGAGCGCGGCCGCGAACTCCGAGAGTTCATTGAAAAGGATCTCGGCCCCGAAGGCATGGCCCGCTCGATCATCGTCGTCTCGACTTCCGACCAGCCCGCCCTCATCCGCCGCCGCGCCGCCCACATCGCCACCGCCATCGCCGAACATTTCCGCGACGAGGGCAAAAAAGTCCTCTTCATGATGGACTCGGTCACCCGTTTCGCCATGGCCCAGCGCGAAATCGGCCTCGCCGTCGGCGAACCTCCCACCAGCCGCGGCTACACCCCCTCGGTTTTTTCCGTCCTCCCCCGCCTCCTCGAGCGCACCGGCAACGGCGAGCGCGGCTCCATCACCGCCCTCTACACCGTCCTCGTCGACGGAGACGACATGAACGAGCCGATCTCCGACGCCGTCCGCGGCATCCTCGACGGCCACGTCGTCCTCAGCCGCGCCCTCGCCACCTCGAACCACTTCC
>CAZVPK010000005.1:22956-31348 GCA_964628505.1 uncultured Chthoniobacter sp. | reverse complement strand
TCCAGGGCATCTCCCGGCAACTCGTCCTCGACCGCGAAGTCGGCTCCTACAAGCTGCCACAGGGCTGGCATGTCTGGGCCTCCGGCTACCGTGTCGAGGACGGTGCCTCGGTGTTCCAAATGCCCTCCGCGCTCCAGAAACGCTTCATCCACCTCATCGTCGAGGCGCATTTCGAAAGCTTTCGCCAATGGGCGCTCGCCCACGGCATCCACAAGCGCCTCGTCGCCGTCCTCGCGTTCCGCCCGCCACTTCGCCACAAGCGCGATGCCGCCCTCGCGCCTATTCCCGCACCGGCAGCTCGTTGATGGCGTTCAGAAGCAGGCGGATTTTTCCGAAATCCCGTTTGTGCGGGACGAGCACGATGCGGGGCATGTGGTGCAAATGGTGGTCGTCGGATTCCTCCTCCAACGCTCCGGTTTGTTCGATGCGGTCGGCCGCAAGGACGCTGTCGAACCGCTCGTTGAGCGCCTCGATCGACTCCGGCGCGAGCGGCTTCTGGATCCGGATGACCATCTTCTCGCGCACCCAGCGGTAGGAGTGGAAATTCCGGTAGAAGTCCGTGATGTGCCTCACCGCCTCGTCCACATCGTAGGTCACGTGGATGAGGTTGAAATCGCTCTCCGAGACCAGCCCGTTGTGGAGAAGATCGTTCGTGATGAATCGCCGCCAGGTCTCCCAGTAGTGACCGTTCTGACGGTCCACCATCACCACGGGAACGATGGGCATTTTGCCGGTCTGCATGAGCGTGAGGATTTCAAAACCCTCGTCGTGCGTGCCGAAGCCGCCGGGGAACAACGCGAAGGCGTGCGTCTCCTTCGCGAAATTCAATTTGCGGGTGAAAAAATAATTGAAGTTGATGAGCTTCGGGTCGCCGTGGATCGTCTCGTTCGCCGACTGCTCGAAGGGCAACCGGATGTTCAGGCCGAAACTCTTCTCGGCGCCCGCGCCCTTCTGCGCCGCGCCCATGATTCCATCGCCGCCGCCGGTGATGACCATGTAGCCCTGCTCGACGATTTTTTGCCCGAAGGCCACCGCCTGCTTGAACTCCTCCTGCTCCGGCTTCGTGCGCGCGCTGCCGAAGACCGCGACCTTGCGCACGCGGCTGAACTTGGCGAACACCCGCGCCGCCATGCGCATCTCGCGGAGCGCTCGGCTCATGAGTTTCACTTCCGCGATGGTCGCCTTGTCGCGGCCGAAGCCCAGCGAGGTGTTGATCATTTCCTCGATGAACCGCGCGCTCTTTCCTTCGGCGACCTCGGCGGTGAGGGATTTGATCCGGGGATCGACTTCCTTGGATTTCATAGGCAGGACCGGTTAGACTAAATCTCCCGCGTCCGTCCGCAAACGAAAAACCCATGATCATCGTCCTTCGCCCGCACACCTCCAAGGCCCTCGTCGAGGAGGTCATTTCCGAAGTCGCCAAGCTCGGCTACGAACCCGCTCCCATCCACGGCGCCACCCAGACCATCGTGGCCGCGATCGGCGATGAAAGCACACACCAGAATCTGGAATCCCTCACCGCCCTGCCGCAGGTCGAGCGCGTCCTCCGGGTCCAGAAGCGCTTCAAACTCGCCAGCCGCGAGTCGCATCCCGCCGACACGGTGGTCGATGCCGGCGGCGTGAAAATCGGCGGCGGGCATTTCGCCCTGATGGCCGGCCCCTGCTCGGTGGAAAGCGAGGAGCAGCTTCTCCAAACCGCCCGCGAGGTCCGCGCCGCCGGAGCCGCCATTCTGCGCGGCGGAGCCTACAAGCCGCGCACCTCGCCCTACGAATTCCAGGGACTCGGTCGCGAGGGCCTGCGCCTTCTCGAAAAAGCCCGCGCCGAAACCGGCCTGCGCATCATCACCGAGGTCCTCAGCGAGCGCGATGTCGAGCATGTCGCCGCCTCCGCGGACATCCTCCAGATCGGCGCCCGCAATTCCCAGAATTTCCAACTCCTCATCGAGTGCGCGAAGTCCGGCAAGCCCGTCCTCCTCAAGCGCGGCATGAGCGAGCGCATCGAGGAATGGCTCCTCGCCGCCGAATACATCCTCGCCCATGGAAATCCCAATGTGATCCTGTGCGAACGCGGCATCCGCACCTTCGAGACCTACACGCGCAACACGCTCGACCTCGCCGCCGTCGCCATCGCGAAAAAGGAATCGCACCTGCCCGTGGTGGTCGATCCCAGCCAGGGCTGCGGCCGCGCCGACCTCGTCGCCGAACTTTGCAAAGGCGCTGTCGCACTCGGTGCCGACGGACTCCTCATCGAGGTCCACCCGAACCCCGCCGAAGCCATGAGCGACGGCCAGCAGCAGGTCGACTTCGAATCCTTCCGCAAACTCGTCGCCGGCATCCAACCCTTCCTCGCCGCCACCGGCCGCGCCGCCTAAAAAATCCGCCGCCCGATTTTCCGGAAACGCCAACCCCGCCGGGTAGCATTCATTTGCGGACGCGGGATCGGGTTCGGGCGTTTCCCCGGTCATCGCGGGATTTCATCAGGCCCTCGATATGCGGTCCCCGGAGGGTATTCTACCGCGTCGCGATCCCGCGGGGTGGGGGAGTCCGTTGCGCGCTTCGCTTTGACCAAAAAACGGTTTGATGTCCCAAACCTTCGTCTTTCCCTCGGAACGAATGCGCTGGTGCGCGGGTTTTGTCCGCTCCGGTCTGGCTTGCGCAAACGCACTGATCCGGCTCTGACAAGCAGAGCCCTCCTCGCAAAGCGCAAGCGATGCCTTTACCAGAAGTTCAAAAGCAAAAAAAAATTTTGTTATCAGATGGTTAAGTGGATTTATTTTGGTCGCGGCTCCGATTTTTTTCGATCCCGCGCATTTTGTGCTTGACGAGTTCGGTGTATTTGCTAATATATCCCCCTTTCCAGCACCAATACCCCTCGTGCAGACGGTCGCTGAATTTTTTATCGATTGAATGTTAATAGCATAGATAACCCCTGTGCTTTCATAAAAAAGTATATAATCTGCATGAGATACAAAATATTTCCAACCGCCCCCTGAACAAATCAACCAACCACGGAGGTTCCAGAGAGTGAACAAGAAAAAACACCGCCAAAAACCATCGAAAAACACCAACGATCCTAAGACACGCCAAGTGAGTTCACGCACGGGGATCGAGCGCCTGTTCAAAATTCTGGGATTTCTCCAGAACGGCCACATTCATAAAAAACCAGTGAATGCCAACACGATCGGGCAGGAATTTGAAGTGGATCGGTCCACGGTGATGCGCGATCTGGCGTTTTTGCGCAATCGGCTCGGGGTGGAATTCGAGTGGGATGCGGAGGAGAACGCCTATGTGCTTGTGGGAGATATCAAGTTTCTTCCCTGCATGGAGTTGAGCGATATGGACAGGCTGGTTTTGGAATACATTTCCCAATCCCTTGGCGCTTTGGTGGATACGGAGTTGGGGCGTGAGATGGTGAAGAGTTTCGAGGGGTTGGTGACCATTTTTACGGGAAAATCTCCCAAGACGGACTGGGGGGTGCAGGTCAAGTTTCAGTCGAAAGACGGGGCAGAGGGTGCGAAGGAATTGAAGGTTTTTCACATGGCGCAGCGTGCCATGCGCGCAGGGGGTTCTTTGAAAGTGGTTTGCAGGAGGGAATCAATGGCGGAATCGGAAACCTTGGAAGTCAAACCAAGGGGTGTGGGGTTTTCGGATGGGAAATGGGTGCTGGATGCGGTGGGTGTGGAAGACCTGAAGCCTGTTCGCCTCTCTTTTGGTTCGGTGGATCATATCGAACTGGTGAAGGAGAGGGTCTGGCCCTCGCCCGGGACTGCCGCGGCGCCAGCGGTGCGGCATTTTCATTTTATCCCGGCTTGGAGGGGCGCGGATTGCTCCAGCGCTCCCTTGAAGGCGGCTTGAAGCCCGACGCGGTTCGCGACCGGTTTTTATTGAGTCAAAAAACCTTCGTCGCGCGGGCGGCGATTTTTTGGAGGCCGGCGCGCACGTTCGCGTCGTCCATGGCGAAGGAAATCCGGAGGCATTCGTGGCGATGACGCCAGTCCTCCTCCAAATCGCCGAAAAAGAAATATTCGCCGGGGACCACGATCACGCCGTCGTCGCGGAGGTCCTGGTAGATTTCCCGCGAGGATTTTTTCGCGCCTTCGAGCCAGAGCCACAGGAACAGGGCGCCTTCGCTTTCGTGGAGGGCGTAGGGGAGGGAGTCGGGGAAAAATTCCGCGATCGCCTCCAGGGCGGCGTCGCGTTTGCGGCGGTAGTAGGGTTGGATGATCTCGCGGGCGAGACGCGTGATGTCTCCGCCGGCGAACAGCGGAGAGACGATCGTCTGGCCGAGGTTTCCATTCGCCAGGCCGGTGACCGCCATCATGGAGGAAACGGCGGACGCGATCTCGGGAGCCGCCACCACAAAGGCGGTGCGGGTGCCGGGCAGGCCGAGCTTCGAGAGGCTCATCACATGGATCGTGCGGTCGGTCCAGAGAGGGGCGGCCTCGCCGAAGACGATTCCCGGGAACGGCCAGCCATACGCGTTGTCGAGAATGAGCGGAATGTCGTGCGTCGCGGCGATGGATTCCAAATGGCGCAGCTCGGGATCGGAAATCAGATTGCCGCTGGGGTTCGTGGGGCGGGACACACACATGGCCGCGATGTCGGGGCCGGGCGCGAGTTTGGAGAAATCCACATGGTATTTGAACCGGTGCGGCGCCGTGCGTTGGATTTCGGGGCGCATCGAGGCGAACATTTCGGGCTCGAGGCCCTGGTTCGCGTAGCCGATGTATTCGGGCATGAGCGGGAAGAGGATTTTCCCCCGCGAGCCGTCGTCGCGGGTTCCCGCGAGAAGGTTGAAGAGGAAATAAAAGGCCGTCTGCCCGCCGGGAGTGATCGCGATGTTTTCGGGGCCGACGGGCCAGCCGAATTCGTGGCGGAGCAGGTCGGCGAGCGCCTGGATCACGCCCGCGTTGCCGCGCGGGGGATCGTAGATGCCGAGCGTGCGGCGCAACACGGAGGGATCGTTCACGATCTCGAGCATCCGCTTTTTCCAGACCGCTTCGATTTCGGGAATGTGCGCGGGATTGCCGCCGCCGAGCATGAGTGGAGCGGGTTCCCGGCCGGAGAGCGCCTTGCCGAGGTCGTCCATCAGGTGCTCGATGCCGCTGCCTTTGGCGACACGGTTTCCGAGAGAGGAGAGTTTCATGATTTGGCTGCCGTGCGATCGCGCATCATCCAGGCGATGCCGATGCAGAGTTCGTAGAGCAGGCACATCGGCCCGCCCATCAGCAGGAGTGTCACGATGTCCGAGGTGGGCGTGATAATGGCGGCAAAAACAAAAATGACCACGACGGCAAAGGCCCGGGCCTGGCGGAGTTGCCTGTGGTCCACCAATCCGAGTTTCACCAGCAGAAGAACGACCAACGGGAGTTCGAACGAAAGCCCGAAGGCGATGATGAATTGCGTGGTGAAGGAATAGTATTCTCGAACGGTCCAGGTCGGCTGCCAGTTCATGGCGCGGGCGTCGTTGAAGAAAAACGCGAGCGCCTGGGGCAGAACGACGAAGTAACTGAACGCCGCACCGGCCAGAAACAGTCCCGAGCCGATCAAGGCCGCGGGAACGAGCATGCGCTTTTCCTTCGGGGTGAGCGCGGGAAGAAGAAATTCCGCGAGGAAAATCACGATGAGCGGAAATGCGATCACAATGCCCCCGTAGAAGGAAAGCTCGAGCGAGATGGTGAACGAATCGGCGACGCCGAGGGATTGCAGATTCGCGGCGCGGTCGGGATCGATCTTCGCGAGCGGATGCTGGATGAAGGCGGCGATTTTGTCGCGGAAGGCGAAGCAGAGAATCATTCCGCCAACAAGCGAGATGCCGACCTTGACGATCGTGAAACGCAAATCCTCGATGTGGGAGAGGAAGGGTTTGGGAATGTCGCCCCGGTTCCGGAATTCAAACAACCGCTCGAGTATCATCGGGCGTGGTCACCCCAAACGGCTGCGCCACCGCGCGAGTTCGCGGGTGACATTTTCCGGCGAGGGGGCGCCGATCGCCTTGCGGGCGGCGAGGGCGGATTCGAGTTGGAAGGTGGATCGGACGATTTCGGGAGTCAGAACCGGGGAGGCTTTCAAAAACTCGGCGGAGTCGAGTTGGTCGAGCGGCGTGTTCAAATCCCGCGCCCGCGCGACGAGGCCGCCGACGATTTCATGGGCCTTGCGGAAGGGGACACCGCCTTCGACGAGACGGTCGGCGAGGTCGGTGGCGAGCAGAAGCGGATCGCCGGCGGCTTCGCGGGCGCGTTCTTCGCGAAGCGAGGCGGCGGAGAACATTTCGGCGAGGATAGCCAAGGTCGCGCCCGCCGTTTTCACCGAATCGAAGACGGCCTCCTTGTCCTCCTGCATGTCGCGGTTGTAGGTGAGGGGAAGGCCTTTCATCACGGTGAGAAGGGTGACGAGATTTCCGTAGAGGCGGCCGGTTTTTCCGCGGGCGAGTTCGGCGATGTCGGGATTTTTTTTCTGCGGCATCAGGCTCGAGCCGGTGGTGTGGCGGTCGCTGAGTTCCAGGAATCCGAATTCCGCCGAGGCCCACAAAACCACATCCTCGCTGAGTCGCGAGAGGTGCATGCCCAGGATCGCGAGCGCGGCGAGGACCTCGCAGGCGAAATCGCGGTCCGCCACGGCATCCATGCTGTTGGTGGTGACTTTGGAAAATCCGAGTTCCTTCGCCACGGCCTCGCGGTCGAGAATAATGGTGGATCCGGCGATGGCGCCCGAGCCGAGCGGCATGGCATCCATGCGGCTGCGGGCGTCGGCGAGGCGGCCCGAGTCGCGGTCGAGCATTTCGACATAGGCCAGAAGGTGGTGGGCGAAGAAAACCGGCTGCGCCCGCTGGAGGTGCGTGTAGCCGGGCAGGATGGCGGACTCGTGCCTCTCGGCGAGTCCGACGAGTTCGCGCTGGAGCGATTGGATTTTTTCCGAAACCGATCCGCAGGCCTCGCGCAGCCAGAGCCGGAAATCGAGCGCGACCTGATCGTTGCGGCTGCGGGCGGTGTGGAGCTTCGCGCCGGCGGGGCCGATGCGCTTGGTCAGCTCGGCCTCGATGTTCATGTGCACATCCTCGAGGTCCTGTTGGAACTCGAAGCGGCCCTCGTCGATCTCGGCGCGGATTTGAACCAGGCCGGATTCGATTTTTTCAAATTCCTCGGCGGTGAGAATCCCGGCGGCCTTGAGCGCGCGGGCGTGGGCGATGCTGCCCGCGATGTCATGGCGGTAAAGTTGCCAGTCCACCGAGACCGACTCGCCGTAGCTTTTGAGGAGGTCGGACTGGTCCTCCTGGAATCGACCCTTCCACATGGCGCGTCAGGCGTTCGCCGCCTCCAGGTCGCGTTTGCGGCAGGAGCCGCGGAGTTGGAACTCGTCGCAATGCGCCTCGATCGTCACACGCTTGTTGGTGGGGGAGAATCCCAGCCGGCGCGAGATGCAGTTCTCCAGCAGCTCCATGTTGGGATCCTCGAATTCGATGATTTTTTTGCAGTCCACGCAGACGAGATGGTTGTGGGTCGGGTGTTCGAGAAAGTTGGGATCGTAGAGTTTCGTGTCGCCGCCGAGGTCGAGTTCGCGGAGGAGTCCGCTTTCCACGAGGATCGGGAGGGTGCGGTAGACCGTGGCGCGGGACACCGAGCGATCGAGTCCGCGGGCCATGTCGAGAAGTTGCTCGGCGGTGTAGTGTTTGTTCGTGCCGAAAGCGGCCTCGATGATGGCGTCGCGCTGCGAGGTTTTTCGCAGTCCTTTTCCGGCGAGAAAGGTGTGGAGAATCTCGCGGACGCTCTCGCGTGAAACAATGGCCATGTGCGGGGAGGCTATAATCCCCGCCGATTCAGTCAAGGCGTGGCAGGGGAGACGAATCACCCGGGGTGCGAGCGGACGGGAGGTGGCGGTTTCAAGTTGGAGGTATTGTTTCAAAGGGGCGGTTTCGCCATGGGATCGGGACGACTCGGAGGTCGGTTCTCAAGCAGGTTTTCGAGGGTCGCTGCCGTGCCGGGGTGCGTGTTTGACGCAAAAGCAGGCCGGATCGCTTTCCGGTCGGTTAGGGAAAAAACGCACAACTCTTTTGCGACGACCGGAGCAAAAGAGTTGTGTGGTTGTGGGGAGTGGAGGCAGGACGACGGGGTGCGGCGGTGGCGCGGGAGCGGGACGATACGGAAGACGGTTCTCCAGCTGATTTTCAAGGGGCGCTGTTGTGCCGAGGGGCTTTCGATGTGAAAACAGGCCGGATCGCTTTCCGGTCGTTTGGGAAAAAACGCACAACTCTTTTGCGACGATCGGAGCAAAAGAGTTGTGTGGTTGTAGGGAGTGGAGGCAGGACGACGGGGTGCGGCGTTGGCGCGGGAGCGGGATGATACGGAAGACGGTTCTCCAGCTGATTTTCAAGGGGCGCTGTTGTGCCGAGGGG
>CAZVPK010000005.1:22683-22856 GCA_964628505.1 uncultured Chthoniobacter sp. | reverse complement strand
CTTTCGATGTGAAAACAGGCCGGATTGATTTCCGGTCGTTTGGGAAAAAACGCACAACTCTTTTGCGACGATCGGCTCAAAAGAGTTGTGTGGTTGTAGGGAGTGGAGGGAAGGGAATGGAAGGATGAGGTGGTGGTCGCGTTGCGGGAGTGGTGGAGTTTTCGGGGATCGGG
>CAZVPK010000005.1:0-22583 GCA_964628505.1 uncultured Chthoniobacter sp. | reverse complement strand
GGAAGGATGAGGTGGTGGTCGCGTTGCGGGAGTGGTGGAGTTTTCGGGGATCGGGCGGGCTTGCCGGGGGCATGGCGGCACGGGGTTGCGGTTTTCTGCGCGGCGGGCAGGGGGCCGGCGGCGACGAGTTTTTTCTTCCGTGAATCCACCATCAAGGAAAGCCCTTCCTATGTTCTCGCAACGAGAAGCGTCATGTCGCCAGGCTCTCTGAAAACCACCTCGTCGATGGTGAAATTTTTATCCACGCGGAGGATGGTGGATCCGACGCTGCGCGTGATCCGTTGCCTGTTGGCCATGGTGAAGACCAAATCCTTTATTTACGGGTCACGGCGATTTTTCCACGGTCTTTGCCGGAATTCAGGTGTATTCGCTTCCGGTATCCACCAAGGCCCGCGAAACAGTGACCGACCGGTTGCGGTGAACATGGTTCTCCAATTTGCAGCCGACATGAAAAGAGCCCATGGATTTATCGTTGGTTCTCCTCCTGATTCGAGGCAAGTGGTCCGAGGTTCGAGGGGAATGATTACGCGAGATGCCGGACGCTGCCGTCATCGTGGAAAATCGCGGCTTGGAGGTGGAGCTTGCCGTTTTCGATTTTGGCCAAAGTGCCCAAAGGCATGGCGCATCCGCCGCCGAGTTCGCGCAGGAGGTTGCGCTCGGCGTTCACGCAGCAGGCGGTAGGTTCGTGGTGGATGGCGGAGAGGAGCGCGAGGGTGGGGGAGTCGGAGGCGCGGCATTGAATCGCGATGGCGCCTTGGCCGGGGGCGGGGAGCATTTCGGCGATGGTTGTGATTTGGATGTTAGCGGGAACCACGGCGTCGCCCAGTCGGTCCAGAGCGGCTTTGGCGAGAACGAGGGCGGCGAGGTCGTCGGACGCTGCGAGTTTTTCGAGACGGGTGTCGATGTTGCCGCGGATGTCCACGATGCGGAGATCGGGGCGAAGGCGGAGGAGTTGGTTTTTTCGGCGGGGGCTGCAGGTGGCGACGGTGGCGTTGGGCGGAAGGCCGCGCCAGCCGCCGGGGTGTTTCGAGGCGAGGCAGTCGGACGGGTCGGCGCGGGGGAGGATGGCTCCGAGGACGAGGCCGGGCGGTTGCTCGACGGGGAGGTCTTTCAGGCTGTGGACGGCGCCGTGGATTTCGCCGCGCAGGAGGGCGTTTTCGAGTTCGCGGGTGAAGAGGCCCTTGTCGAGGACGCCGGGCGCGGAGAGGCTCACATCGAGGCGTTCGTCGCCGGTGGTGCGGATGGGTTTTTCCTCGATTTCCAAACCGGGATGGGCGAGGCGGAGGGCATCGGCGGCGAGACGCGTTTGGGCGAGCGCGAGGGCGCTGGCGCGTGTGCCGAGGACGAGGGTCATCGCGCGGAGTCGCGGCGCATCCACTCGAGAAAGTCGGCGGTGTGGCGATCGACGATTTGCTCGCAGCGGGCGAGTTCGCCTTCGCGGCGGCGGGTGGTTTCGCGGGCGAGGTTTTGGAGGGAGTCGATGTCGTGGAGGTGGACGGAATCGAGTTCGCCGACGCGGGGGTCGACATCGCGCGGGACCGCCAGATCGATGATGTAGAGCGGACGCCCGGCGCGTTGGCGCAGGACGGGCTCGAGTTTTTCGGGGGTCACGACGAAGTGGGGCGCGGCCGTGGAGCAGACGAGAATGTCGGTGTCGCCGAACGAGTCCTGCCACTCCTCGAAATGCACGGCGGCGCCGCCGATCTGGCCGGCGAGCCGGGTGGCGCGCTCGAAACGGCGATTGGAAACAAGAACGGCTCCGACGCCCCGCTGGTAGAGTCCGCGGGCCACGCGCTCGCTGGTGTCGCCCGCGCCGAGGATCATGACCTGGTGGTCGAGGAGGTCGCCGAAGATTTGTTCCGCGAGATCGACGGCCACGGATCCGACAGAGGAGGCCCCGCGGGTGATGGCTGTATGCGAGCGGACCTCCTTCGCGGCGCGGAAGGCGTGTTGGAAGAGGCGGTGGATGCGGCGGTCGGCGGTTCCATTTTCGGCGGCGGCCGAGTAGGCGCGCTTCACCTGGCCGAGAATCTCGGTTTCGCCGAGGACCATGGAATCGAGACCGCTGGCGACGCGGAAGAGGTGGCGGGCGGAGGTGGTGGAATCGGTGGATTGAAAAGGAAGTTGGCAACCGCCGCCGCGTTCTGCGAGCAGGCGGGAAATTTGTGGAAGGGCGGAGCGGGGATCGCCGGCCGAGGCATAGATTTCGACGCGGTTGCAGGTCGAGAGCAGGACGGCGCCGTTCACGGAATCCAGGCCGCGCAGGCGCTCGAGCGTCTCCGCAAGCTCGGTCGCGCCCACGGCGAATTTTTCACGCACCTCGAGCGGGGCGTGGCGGTGGCTGATTCCGGCGCAGAGGAGGGCCATCAGGCGGGCCTCCGGTGGAGCGGTTTCTCGGACATGGAAGAGTGGACTATGAACGGGGTGTCGATTTTTTCAATTCCATGCCGGGGGCAAAAACCTTGAACGGATGGTCCGAGTCGATAATTTCGCGCCCTCTGTGAAGACCCGCTCGACCACCTCGCACAAGCCGACCCACGAATGCGGCGTGTTCGCGGTGTTCAACCACGCGGATGCGGCGATGCTGACCTATTACGGGTTGTTCGCGCTCCAGCACCGGGGGCAGGAGAGCGCGGGAATCGTCTCCGGCGGACCCGAGCCCGGCCCCTTCCGGTCGCACAAGGGCATGGGACTGGTGTCGCAGGTTTTTCAATCCAAGGACCTCGAAAAACTCTCCGGCAACCGCGCGATCGGCCATGTGCGCTATTCCACCACCGGCTCGAGCAACCTGAAGAACGCGCAGCCGTTCAGTGTCGACACCTCCCGCGGCCGCCTGGCCATCGCCCACAACGGGAATCTGGTGAACGCCGCCGCGCTGCGCTCGGAACTCGAGGAGCGGGGATCGATTTTCCAGACGACGGTGGACAGCGAGATCGTTCTCCACCTGCTCGCGCAACCCTCGCGCGACGGCGGAGGCCTGGCCTCGTTGCGACGGCTCGAGGGGGCGTTTTCCATCGTGATCATGAGCGAGAACGAAATCATCGGGGTCCGCGATCCCCACGGGTTTCGTCCGCTTTGCCTCGGAAAACTCGAAGGCGGCTGGGTGCTGGCCTCGGAGAGTTGCGCGTTCGATTTGATCCATGCCGAGTTCGTGCGCGAACTCGAGCCGGGGGAGGTTTTGATCATCGATGACAACGGACCCCGCAGCGAGTGGCCGTTCCGCCGCGAGCGCCGGGCGATGTGTGTTTTCGAGTATGTGTATTTCGCCAGGCCGGACAGCAATCTCGACGGCCGCAATGTGAGCATGGCGCGGGTCGAGATGGGCCGCGAACTCGCGCGTCTGCATCCGGTCGAGGCCGATCTGGTCGTTCCCGTGCCCGACTCGGGCATCTTCGCGGCGCTGGGTTTTTCCGAGGAGAGCGGAATTCCGTATTATCCCGCCTTCGTGCGAAACCACTACATTGGCCGCACCTTTATCCAGCCCACGCAGATGATCCGCGACTTCAATGTGCGCGTGAAACTCAACCTCATTCGCTCCGCCGTGGAGGGGAAGCGGGTGGTGGTGGTGGACGATTCGATCGTGCGCGGCACCACGGCCCGCTCGCGTGTCGTGAACCTCCGCGAAAACGGCGCCACCGAGGTCCACATGCGCATCAGTTGCCCGCCGCACAAGCACGCGTGCTACTACGGCATCGATTTTCCCGATCCCCACAAGCTCATCGCGAACCAATCCACCGCCGCCGAAATCTGCAAATATCTGGGTGCGGATTCCATAGGCTACCTCAGCCTCGAGGGCATGGTGCGCGCGACGGGACGGACCACCAACGAATTCTGCCTCGCCTGCTTCAACGGCGACTATCCCGTTCCCTTCGACGAGAAATTCGACAAGCTCATCATGGAGCAGCGCCGCGGAAAGGCCCGCCTGCTCGAAGACACCTCTGACCGTTTGTTTTGAAAAAGCCAAAAAAAGCCTACGCCGCCGCCGGGGTCGATGTGGACCTCGGCAACCAAGTCAAAAAGGGCATCCACGCCCTCGTGAAATCCACGCACGGCCCCGAGGTGCTGGGAAAAATCGGAGGCTTCGGCGGGTTGTTCCGTCCGGATTTTCGCGGAATGAAGGATCCCGTGCTGGTCTCGAGCGTGGACGGCGTCGGCACGAAACTCAAAATCGCTTTCGCCACGAACCGCCACGACACGATCGGCCAGGATCTCGTGAATCATTGCATCAACGACATTGCGGTGATCGGCGCGCGTCCGTTGTTCTTCCTCGATTATATCGGTGGCGAGTCGCTCGATCCCGTGGTGTTCCGTCAAATCCTGAAAGGCTTTGCCAAAGCCTGCCGCGAGGGTGGCTGCGCCCTCGTCGGCGGCGAGACCGCCCAGATGCCCGGCATGTATCAGAAGGGCGAATACGATGTGGCCGGCACGATCGTCGGCGTGGTGGACCGCCCGAAACTTCTCGACGGCTCGCGCATCCGCGCGGGCGATGTGTTGATCGGACTTCGCGGAAACGGACTCCACACAAACGGCTACTCGCTCGCCCGAAAAGTGCTTCTCGAAAAAATGCGGCTGCCCTTGGAAAAACCCGCGCCCGGTTTGAAGATTCCGCTGGGCCGCGAGTTGTTGAAGGTGCATCCGAACTACCAACCGCTCATGGCCTCGCTGCCCGCAGGTTCGCTGAATGGCGCGGCACACATCACCGGCGGCGGGTTGTTGGACAATTTGCCGCGTGTTTTACCGGAGAACTGCCGAGCCGCGATCCGCAAGGATTCGTGGAAGGTGCCCGAAATTTTCCAGCTCATCCAAAAAGGCGGAAACATCCCCGCCGACGAGATGTATCAGGTCTTCAACATGGGCATCGGCATGGTGCTCGTGGTCCCGCGCAAGCGCTCGGCGGATGTCCTGAAGCGCACGAAGGGAATCGCCATCGGCGAAATCGTCGAGGGTCCGGGCGATGTGGCGCTGATCTGAGGAATGCTCACGCTCTCGCAGGTCACGAAATCCTTTGGCGGACGAATCCTCTTCGAGGACGCCTCGCTGCAGGTCAACACCCGCGACCGCATCGGTCTGATCGGCCCGAACGGCGCGGGAAAATCCACGCTCTTTTCGCTGTTGCTCGGCCACGACGAACCCGACGAGGGGCGGGTCGTGATCCAGCGCGGAACGCGGGTGGGATTTCTCCCGCAGGAAACCGCCTCGGTGAGCGAACACACGGTGATGGAACTCGCCGCCGGTCCCGATGCCGACGGACGCGCGGAAGCCGCCGCCAAGCGGATTCTCGCGGGACTCGCCTTCCGCGAATCGGATTTCCACCGTCCGCTCCGCGAACTCAGCGGCGGCTGGGTGATGCGCGCGCATCTGGCGCGGCTTCTCGTCGAGGAACCCGATTTGCTGTTGCTCGACGAACCCACGAACCACCTCGATCTCGAGACGCTCGGCTGGTTTGAAAACCATCTTTCCAACTACCCCGGCGCGATCCTCGCGATTTCGCACGACCGGGATTTTTTGAATTTGATCTGCAAAGGCATTGTGGAAATCCGCCACCGCAAGCTCATCCGCTACCACGGAAACTACGACGCCTGCCTCGAGCAAAAGAAAGCCCGCGAGGAGCAGCACCTTGCCGCGTATCGCAACCAGCAACGCGAGATCGAGCACCTCGAGAGTTTCATCAACCGCTTCCGCGCCAAGGCCAGCAAGGCCGCGCAGGCGCAGGACCGCATCAAGCAACTCGCCCGCATGGAGCGCATCGAGGCGCCGGAGAGCGACGAGCCGACGGTCCATTTCCGCTTTCCCCAGCCGCCGCGCGGAGGCCAACGCGTCATCACGCTCAAGGGCGTGCGGCAAGCCTACGGCGAGCATGTCGTCTACGACCACCTCGATCTGGAAGTGGAAAAGGCCCAGCGCACCGTGCTGGTCGGCCCGAACGGCGCGGGAAAATCCACGCTCCTGAAGATCCTCGCCGGCGAAGTCGGGATCCAAGCCGGCGAGCGGGTGCCTGGCCACAATTGCTCGATCGGCTACTTCGCACAGCACCGCACCGAGGGACTCGATGTGAAGCGCTCCGTTCTGGATGAAGTCCAGTCCATCGCACGCCCCGTTCCCGAGCAGGCGGCGCGAACGGTTCTCGGCGCGTTCCTGTTCCGCGGCGACGATGTGTTCAAGCCGATCGGCGTGCTCAGCGGCGGAGAAAAAAGCCGCGTCGCCTTGGTGAAGTTGCTCCTGGATCCGCCGAATTTCCTGCTTCTCGACGAGCCGACCACCCACCTCGACATGCCGAGCATCGATGCGCTCATCCGCGCGCTGCAACCCTACGAGGGGACGATTTTCTTTGTGAGCCACGATGTGCATTTCATCCGGGCGCTGGCGACCTCGGTGATCCATGTGCAGGCCGGAAAACTCACGCCCTACGCGGGCGGGTATGACTATTTCCGCGAAAAATCCCAAGCCGTCGGCGGAGTGCGCGCGGCGACGGTGGCCTCGCTCGGAAATTTTCAACCCGAGACCGCTCCGCAGGTTTCGGCAGCCGTTCCCAAGATGGGTTTGAAGGAGATGAAGGAACTCCGTCGGGCGGAAGCCGAGGCGCGCAAGGCCCAGGCGGCGGCTCGGAGGGCCTTGGAAAAACGCGTCACCGATCTCGAGCGCGAAATCCACAACCTCGAGGAGCGCCAACGCGAATTGACGCGGGTGCTCGAAAGTCCGGAGACCTACGAGAATCCCGCCCTTGCGATGGAAACGAACCGCGAACTTACCGGTGTGGCCGAGGCCCTTGAAAAAGCCAACGCCGAATGGATGGCCGCCGCCGCGAGCCTCGAGGAAGCCGCCGCCTGAAATCCCCCGCCATCTTTTGCATTGAGGATCGGGGGTCGGGCGGGCACCTTGGAACGAGATGGATTTCGTCAACCTCACGCGCCATTTGGGTATCGGCGCGAACTCCTACTGGCTCCGCGTCGGCGGCAAGAACATCATTCTCGACGCCGGGGCCGATCCGAAGATCGACGGATTGGGGACGACGCCCGATTTTTCCAAGGTTCCGGAGGGGACGGTGGACGCGATCATCATCACGCATGCGCACCAGGACCACATCGGCTCGCTGCCGGTGCTCACGCGCCGCGAGACGAAGTGCCCGGTGTTCCTGACCGAGCCGACGGCCCACATCTCCGAGATCATGCTGCACAACTCGGTGAGCGTGATGACGCGCCAGCGCGACGAGTTGAGCCTGATGGAGTATCCGCTCTTCACGCACCGGGGCGTGGATTTATGCGCCCAGTCGTGGGTGCGTTGCGGATTGCGCCAGCGCTACAATTTGCAAGGCGAACCGTGTGTGGACGACGACGAGGTGACCTTCGAGTTCTACCACGCGGGCCATATTCTGGGGTCCGCCGGGGTGATGATCCGCCACCAGGGAAAATCGCTCTTCTACACGGGCGATGTGAATTTCGAGAACCAGACGATCATGAGCGGGGCGGATTTCCCCGAGGAGGGCGTGGATATTCTGGTGATGGAGACCACGCGGGGCGACTCGCCCACGCCGGTGGGGTTCAGCCGGGCCGGCGAGGAGGAGCGCTTCGGCGCGGCGATCCGCCGGGTGATCGAGGAGGGTGGTTCGGTGACGATCCCGGTCTTCGCGCTCGGGAAGACCCAGGAGGTGCTCGCGATGATCTGGAAAATGCGGATGCACGGCGAGATTCCGAATTTGCCGGTCTACATCGGCGGGCTGAGCGTGAAGATCACGACGGTCTACGACGCCTTCGCCCGCACGGCCACGCGCAACCATCCGGAGTTG
Organism: uncultured Chthoniobacter sp.; assembly: GCA_964628505.1. GTDB lineage: Bacteria > Verrucomicrobiota > Verrucomicrobiia > Chthoniobacterales > Terrimicrobiaceae > UBA967. The sequence continues at coordinate 14,800 of CAZVPK010000005.1, read as the reverse complement.
GAACTGCTCCAGGAGATGGCGCCGTATGTGTTGTCGGGCCGCGACATCGCCGGCGCGGTGCCCCGCAAAAAGGCCATCTATGCGATTTCCAGCGGCATGATGACCGAGCACACGCTCTCGAATATTTTCGCGCGCCGCGTGCTGGGCGATCCCGCGCAGAGTTTGTTTTTTGTGGGTTACTCGGACCCCGACTCGCCCGCGGCGAAAATCCGCAAGGCGGCGCCCGGGGACGAGGTGAGACTCGACGCCGAGCACCCGCCGATCCCCTTGCGATGCCGCGTGAGGGAATTCAGCTTCAGCGCGCACGCCAACCGCGAGACGCTTCGCAACTACGCGCTGCTGCTCAAACCCGCCAAGGTCGTGCTGGTGCACGGGGACGCCCCGGCGATGGAGTGGTTTCAAATCGCGCTCTTCAAGGAACTGCAGGGTTCCGAGGTCATCATTCCCGAACCGGGCCGGAAGTATTCGCTGGTCTGAGACGGCGGGTCAGGCGGGTTTGAAATCGACCTGTTGCTTGAACATGTCCACGCGGGCGACGGCGACCTCGATCTGATCGCCGACCTGGTAGGTTTTTTTCGTGCGGCGGCCGACGAGTCGGCATCGGGCGGCGTCGTGGACGAAGAAATCGCCCTCGAGCGCGGAGATGTGGACGAGGCCGGTGAGGAGGAATTCGGGGAGTTCGACGAAGAGGCCGAAGTTGCGGGCGTCCATGATGACGGCGCGGAATTTTTGGCGTTCCTTCGAGTCGGCCTGGATTTGGAAGAATTCGAGTTTTTTGAGGCGGACGGATTCCTTCTCGGCGTCGGCGGCGGTGCGTTCGGTGGTGGAGATGTGCTCGGAGATCGCGTGGAGGGCGGTGGAGTCGGGGCCGGTCTTCGTGAGGCCGAGGCGGCGCTCGAGGGCGCGGTGGACGACGAGGTCGCTGTAGCGCCGGATCGGGCTGGTGAAGTGGGTGTAGTCGCTTTTGGCGAGGCCGTAGTGGCCGAGGGGTTCGGGAAAATAGCGGGCGCGCTTGAGGCTTTTGAGCAGGGCGATTTTCACCGCGCCACCGAAGGGTTTGTCCTTGATGGCGGCGAGGAGTTTTTGGATTTCCGAGCGGTTCGTGGGATCGCCGATGCGGAGTCCCTGGGCGGCGGCGAATTCGCGGAACTCCTCGAGTTTTTCCGGGTCGGGGTTCTCGTGGATGCGGTAGACGGCGGGTTGGCGGCGGTGCTTGAGTTCGCGGGCCACGAGTTCGTTGGCCAGCAACATGAATTCCTCGATGAGCTGGTGGGAGATGTCGTTCTCCACGCGCTCGAGGCGCACGGGGCGGCCCTCGGCGTCGAGGCGGACCTTGATTTCCGGGAAGTCGAGATCGAGCGAACCGGCGGCGAAGCGTTTTTTGCGGAGCATCGAGGCGACGTGCCATGCGGTGTGGAGGCGCTCGGCGAGCGGGTCGCCCTTGGGGGGCTTTTGCAAAAGGGCGTAGGCCTCCTTGTAGGTGAGGCGGTGGGCGCTGCGGATGACGGTTTTCGCGAAGCGCACGGATTGGATTTTTCCGGCCCGGGAGATTTCGGCGAAGACGGAAAAGGCGAGGCGGTCCACGCGGGGCTTGAGGCTGCAGATGCCGTTGCTGAGCGCCTCGGGAAGCATCGGGATCACACGGTCGGCGAGATAAACGCTGTTGCCGCGCGAGTGGGCCTCCTTGTCGAGGGCGGTCCTGGGTTTCACGTAATGCGAGACGTCGGCGATGTGGATGCCCACGCTCCAGCCGTCGGAGAGGGTTTCGATGTGCAGGGCGTCGTCGAAATCCTTGGCGTCGTCGGGATCGATCGTGAAGACGAAGCGTTCCCGCAAATCCTCGCGGCGCGCGGCCTCCACGGGATCGACGTCGTGTTTGACCTCGCGGGCCTCGCGCTCGACATCGACCGGGAAATCCGTGGGCAGGCGGTGCCGTCGAATGATCGAGAGCATGTCCACGCCGGGTTTGTTGGCGGGGCCGAGAACCTCGATGAGATGGCCTTCGGGGTTGACGTGGCGAGAGGGCCAGGAGTCGAGTTTCGCCACCACCTTGTCGCCGGGTTGGGCGGCGAGGGGGGCTTTCGGCGGGAGGACGTAGAGGTTTTGGGGGAAGCGGGGATCGTCGGCGACAACGTAGAAAAAATTCCGGGTTCGCTGGAGGGTGCCGACGAGGGTTTCGTTGGCGCGGGTGAGGATGCGGATCACGCGGCCCTCGCGGCGGGCGGCCGGAGAGCCCCATGGAATCTCGCGTTCGGGGATCACGCGGGCCACCACCCGGTCGCCATGCATGGCGGTGAAGGAATTTTCCTGGCGGATGAAAAGGTCGGCGGCGCCTTGTTTTTCGGCCAGCACGTGGGCGCCGCCATTGGCGTGGAATTGGATGATGCCGGTGAAGAGGTCGGCTTCCTTGGGAAGGATGTAGCGGTCCTTGCGGATGCGGGCGATCTCGCCGCGGAGTTCGAGCTCCTTGAGGAGTTGGAGGAGTCGGCCGGTCCAGGCGGGAGGGAGATCGAGTTCGCGCGCGATGCCGCCCGCGTCGAGGGGGCGCTTGGCAATGGCGCGGAGGACGGAGGCGCGGAGTTTGTGCGAGGGTTCCCCGGCGGAGTCGCGGGCCGGGGCCCGGCGTGGCGCGGCGTGTCTCGAGGGGGCTTGCGAGGCGGGTTCGGGGCGGCGGCGTTTGTTTCCGGAGGGTTTGGAGCCGGCGGCTTTCGGGTGCGTCGGAATTCCCGCGCCCTTGGATTTTCGTTTTCCCATGGCCCATCCATCGGGCCGGGGACACCGGCTGGCAAGCCCGGCATTTTCGGGAAGGCGCTCCGATTTTTTGGATTCGACGGCGGCGGGCGGGCGGTCCCACAATTCCCGCCGAAATGAAAACCGTCCGCATCGTCGAGCAACTCGCCATCTTCATCGCCAACCGCCCCGGAACCCTCGTCGATGTGTGCGACGCGCTGGCCGAGGACAAAATCAACATCTACGGGCTCACCGTTTCGGACACCGTCGATCACGCGGTGGTTCGCATGGTGGTGAGCGACACGCGCCGGGCGATCGCGTTGTTGGAATCCCACGGCACGCTGGTTCTCGACAGCGAGGTGCTCATGGTGGAAAACGACAACCGTCCCGGCAGCCTCTCGCGGATCGCGAAGGCGCTGGCGGTGGCGAAGATCAACATCGAGTATGCCTATCTGGCCTCGATGCCCGCGGCGCGGCGCGGACTCCTCATCCTGCGGGTTTGCGATGTCAAGCGCGCCCTCAAAATCCTCTCCGCCCTGATGGAGAAGGAAGGCTAGCCGTCCGGAGCCGTTGAAGTTTTTGGTTTCCTGATTCGCCTCCGGCCCTAGATTCCGCCACCGATGTTCGGCCGACTTTCCGACAAACTCCAGGACGTGTTCAAGAACCTGCGCGGGCAGGGACGGATCACCGAGGCGAATGTGGCGGACGCCCTTCGCGAGGTGCGCCTCGCGCTTCTGGACGCCGACGTGAACTACCAGGTCGCGAAGGAATTCATCGCCCGGGTCAAGGAAAAGGCCCTCGGCGAGGAGGTGCTTCGCAGCGTCACTCCCGGCCAGCAGGTCGTGAAAATTTTCCACGAGGAGCTTTGCGCCCTGCTCGGCGGCGACGCCGCTCCGCTGGATCTTTCCAAGCCCGGTCGCATCCTCGTCGTGGGCCTCAACGGCGCGGGAAAAACCACCTCGTCGGCCAAACTGGCGCGCCTTTTGAAATCCCAGGGACGCTCCCCGATGCTGGTGGCCTGCGACCTGCACCGTCCCGCCGCCATCGACCAACTTGCCGTCCTCGCCGACCAGATCGGCGTTCCCGTTTTCCGACCCGAGGCCGGGGAAACCGATGTGCTCGCGGTGGCGGGGCGCGCCGTGGAGTGGTGCGAAAAAACCGGCGGGGACACGCAGATTTACGACACCGCGGGCCGCCAGGAAATCGACGAGCCGCTCATCGAGGAGCTCAAGCAGCTCCGGGATTTTCTCGCTCCGAAGGAAATCCTCCTCGTCGCCGACGCCGCCACCGGCCAGCAGGCCGTGCAAGTCGCCGAGCGGTTCCACGAGGCCCTCGGTCTCACCGGCCTGGTCCTCACGAAGCTCGACGGCGACGCTCGCGGCGGCGCGGCCCTCTCCTTGCGCTCGGTCACGGGCCGCCCGATCAAGTTCATCGGCGTCGGCGAAAAGCTCGACCAGTTCGAAGCCTTCCACCCCGAGCGCCTGGCCGGCCGCATCCTCGGCATGGGCGATGTCGTGAGCCTGGTCGAGAAGGCCGCCGAGGCCATCTCCGAGGACGAGGCCCGCCGCATGGAGGAGAAATTGCGCACCGCCAGTTTCGACCTGAACGACTTTCTCCAGCAGTTCAAAATGCTCAAGCGGATGGGCCCCTTGGAAAATCTCCTTGGCATGATCCCCGGAATGGATAAACTCAAAGGTTCCTCGGTTGACGAAAAGCAACTGAAACGGGTGGAGGCGATTATTCTCTCCATGACTCCGCTGGAGCGCGCGCGTCCGGACATCCTGAACGCCCGCCGCCGCCAACGGATCGCCCGGGGCAGCGGCGTCCACGTCAGCGAGGTCAACAACCTCATCCTGCGCTTCACCCAGATGCGCAAGATGATGAAAAACATGGGCGCCATGAAGAAGTTCATGGCCCGCGCCGGCGCGGGACGCCCGTTCTGACCAACACACCAACACACTTCTTTCCAACAAAACCACCGTTATGGCAGTAGCAATCCGACTCCGCCGCGAAGGCGCGAAAAACCACCCCTATTACAGCATCGTCGTCGCCGACCAGCGCAGCCCCCGCGATGGAAAGTTCATCGAGATCATCGGCAAATACGACCCCAAGAAAGAGGGCGAGAATTTCTCGATCGAACTCGAGCGGGCCGACCACTGGGTGGGTTGCGGCGCGCGTCCGAGCCAGACCGTCGCCAGCATGATGACCAAGGCCCGGAAAAAACTGGCCGCCTGATTCCCCGTCGCGCGCCATGGAGGAATTCCTGCGCTACGTGATCCGCTCCCTTGTGGAATTTCCCGACGACGTCGTCCTCAAAAAAACCGAGACGCCGGGGCGGACCTCGTTTCTCGTGGCCGCCAGGCCATCCGACATTCCGAAGATCGTCGGCAAGGGCGGCCACACGATCCGCGCCCTCCGCACCCTCCTCAACGCCTCCGCACGCCGCCGCAACCAGTCCGCCTCCCTGGAACTCCTCGAACCATGAAAACCCGAGCCACCCTCCTTGCCACCGCCCTCGCCGCGCTTCTCCTCCACACCGGCTGCGAGATGCATCCCGCCTCGCAGACCGTTCCCGGCTACGCCGAGAAAATGAAGGAGAAGGAGAAAAAACAAACGCAGGCGGTCGAATACAGCGAGGCCGTCGATCCGAACGCCCCCACCTATTTTCCTCCGAAGAAAAATTGACCTGCCGGTCGGGAATCCGCCGGGCCCTTCCGCGGGTTCGGCCGTCTGGTTGAATCCCGACACCTCGACGAGTCGTCCACTCCATGTCCTCCATGGTTGAAACCGCCATGCCCCTCCCCGCCGAAGCCTCCCGGGAGGCCGTCCCGCCGCCGCCCCTCGTCCTGAACGCGATCCAGCGCCTTCCCCTCCACGACCTTGTCGAGTTGGTCCGCGAGTCCGGATTGAGGCTCCGCTCCGATTTCACCCGGCGCCATCTCGTGCTCGATCTCGCCCGCCAGCGCCTCCACGCCGGCGGTCGCGTCACCGGCACCGGTCTGCTCGAGCGCTCGCAGGACCAGTGGAACCTCCGCTGGGCCGCCTACGATCTCCGCCCCGGCCCCGACGATGTTTTCCTCCCGTATCCGCTGGTCAAAAAATCCCAGCTTCAACCCGGTGTGATGGTGGAGGCCGTCCTGCGCCTGCCGCGCGACCGCGAGCAGGGCCTCGTGGTCGACGAGATCCTCTCCATCGAATCCATTCCCGCCGCCGAGTGGAACCCGCCCCTCGAGTTCGACAAGCTCACCCCGCTTTTCCCGAACCGCCGCGTTCTTTTGGAAACCCCGGTCGATCCCGAGATCGCCTCGCGCGCCGTGGATTTGCTGGCGCCTCTCGGCATGGGCCAGCGCGGCCTCATCGCCGCACCGCCGCGCGCCGGAAAGACCATCCTCCTGCAAACCCTCGCCCGCAGCATCCGCAAAAACCATCCCAAGGCCGCTCTCATGCTCCTGCTCGTGGACGAGCGTCCCGAGGAGGTCACCGACATGCGCCGCGCGCTCGATTGCGAGATCTACGCCTCCACCTTCGACGAGCCCGTCACCCGTCACGTCCAGATTTGCGAGGCCGTGGCGGACCGCGCCCAGCGCCTGGTCGAGCTCGGCCGCGACGTCATCATCCTGCTCGATTCCATCACCCGCATGGCCAGGGCCTACAACAATCTCCAACCCGGCAAGGGCCGCACCATGAGCGGCGGCGTGGACGCCAAGGCGCTTGCCCGGCCGAGAAAATTTTTCGGCGCCGCGCGAAACACCGAGGAGGGCGGCAGCCTCACGATCCTCGGCACCGCGCTCATCGAGACCCACAGCCGCATGGACGACCTCATCTTCGAGGAGTTCAAGGGAACGGGAAACATGGAGATCCACCTCGACCGCACGATCGCCGACATGCGGGTTTTCCCCGCCATCCAGATCGTCAAGACCGGCACGCGCCGCGAGGAGCTCCTTCTGCATCCCGACGAATACGACCGCATCGTCACCCTGCGCCGCCAACTCTCCGAGCTCCCCGCCGCCGAGGCCATGGAGATTCTCGTCTCGAATCTCCAGCACACCAAATCCAATGCCGAACTCCTGCTCACCGGCCTGCGCGGTGTTTGAGTCCCCGGCCCGGTCTTGAACCCGCGCCCGTCCGCGGACAATCTCCCACCCTCGATGCCCAAACGCTCCCAAACCTCCCGCCGCATTCCCGCCCCCGTCGCGGGACTGGCGCTGGTTTTCGCCGGCGCGTATTTGTTCATTTCCCTCGCGAGCTACGATCCCCGCAGCGTTCCCGGCTGGGTGCCGCTCATCAGCACCTTCAGCCACGCGGCGGACTCGCCCTCGAACCTCGGCGGCCCGCTTGGCGCGATCCTCGCGGGATTTTCCCTGTTCTTCCTCGGGGCCGGCTCGTATCTGCTCGCCGCGGCCTCCATCGGCTACGGGCTCGCGACCTGGTTCGTCGCCGACTACCGGCTCCGCGACAAGGCGGGGTGGGGGATTTTGATGGTCCTGCTCGCCGCGTGCCTGCTCGGCATCCAGCCCTACATCCTCCAGGATTGGAAAAGCGAACTCCGCATCGAGGGCCCCGGCGGCTTCCTCGGCCTCTGGCTCGGAAAAAAGGCGATCCACAATGTCTTCGGCACGTCCTCGGTTTTCATTCTGGCCGCGCTCTACGTGGTCAGCCTCATGTTCGCCGTTTCCTCGCATCCGCTCCGCGACTCGCGCCACGCCTGGAAATCCTTCCTCGCCTGGCGGGAGTCCCGCCGTCTCGCCCGTCTGGAGGCCCTCGACGAGGAGCACCGCGTCAAGGAGGAGCTCAAGGTCCTCGAGAAAAAAGCGGAAAAACTCGCGCGCAAATCCCGCAAGAAAGGCGTCGAGGTCCCCCCGCCGGAGCCCGGCCAGGCCGTCCAGGAGGAACTCGATCTTCCCGAACCCGAGATCATCGACGCCACCGCACCCGCTCCTCCGGCCCGAAAACCCAAGCTCTCCGAACTCCAGGCCAACAAGACTCCCAAGGATTCCTTTCCGCAAGGCCTCGCCGACGTGCATTTGGAAAACTACGTCCTGCCGGGCCCCGAGCTCCTCGAGGCGCACGACGAATCCGACCGCCAACCGCTCGACCGCGAGGAACTCCGCGGCAACCAGATCCTCATCATCGAAACGCTCGCGCAGTTCGGCATCAAGGCCACGCCCGGCACGATCACCAAAGGTCCCACCATCACCCGCTACGAGGTCTACCCCGATGTCGGCGTGCGCGTGGACAAGATCGTTTCGCTCGAGCGCGACATCGCCCGCGCCACCCGCGCCGAGCGCATCAACATCCTCGCCCCGATTCCCGGAAAGGACACCGTGGGCATTGAAATCGCCAACTCGAAAAAAGTGAAGGTCACCCTGCGCGAGTTGTTCGAGAAGGACGTCTGGCGCGAATCCAACGCCAAGCTCCCGCTCGCGCTCGGCATGGATGTCTACGGTAACACGATCATCGGCGACCTCGCGAAGATGCCCCACCTGCTCGTCGCCGGAACCACCGGCAGCGGCAAGAGCGTTTGCATCAATTCCATCATCGCCAGCCTCCTCTTCCGCTACTCGCCCGACGACCTGCGTTTCATCATGATCGATCCGAAGGTCGTCGAGATGCAGATCTACAATTCCCTCCCGCATCTCGTCACCCCGGTCGTCACCGATCCCAAAAAAGTCCTCCTCGCCCTGCGCTGGGTGATCGATGAAATGGAGCGCCGCTACAAAATTTTCGCCAAGTGCAAGGTGAAGAACATTTCCGGTTTCAACGAGCGTCCGCTCCCGAAATCCCAGGCCCAGCTCGATGCCGAGGCCGAAGCCGAAGCCGAAGCCGCGTCGGAAAACGAACCGGTTCCCGGGGAGCCCGCGGCCGAGGAAATTCCCGAAATCGAGGAGGAACCCCCCGACGAGGAACCCGAGGCCCCGAAGGTTCGCGTGCCCCGCGACGAGGAACTCATCATCCCGGACCGCATGCCGTTCATTGTGGTGATCGTGGACGAATTGGCCGACCTCATGCAAACCGCGCCCGCCGATGTCGAGAGCGCGATCGCCCGCATCACCCAAATGGCCCGAGCCGCGGGAATCCACATGATCGTGGCCACCCAGACGCCCCGCGCGGATGTGGTCACCGGCATCATCAAGGCCAACATCCCGAGCCGCATCGCGTTCCAGGTCGCCTCGAAAATCGACAGCCGCGTGATCCTCGACGAGAACGGCGCCGAGAAGCTTCTCGGCCAGGGCGACATGCTCTACCTGCCGCCCGGCACCTCGAAATTCACCCGCGCCCAGGGCGTTCTTGTCACCGAGGAGGAGATCCACCGCATCGTCGAATTCGTCTCCAAGCAGGCCGAGCCGAAGTTCGACGCCGGCATCCACGAGAAGCTCAACAGCACCGCGGGCCCCGAGGAGGAGGTCAGCGACGAGGACGAGGAACTTTGCACGAAATGCCTCGAGATCATCCGGCAGGAGAACCGCGCCTCGACCTCCATGCTCCAGCGCCGCTTGAAATTGGGCTATACACGCGCCGCCCGCGTGATGGATATATTGGAAATGCGTGGAATCGTCGGGCCCAAAGATGGCGCCAAGGACCGCGAAATTCTGGTCGACCTCAACGAGGAGGGCGCGTTTTGAAAGAGAAATCCCAGCCCGGGGACGGCGGTGATTTTTTCATTGGAGCCCGCCTTGCCGCCCGCCGCCAGAAGGCCGGCATTCCCATCGACAAGGCCGCCAAGGACACCCGCATCCCCGTCGCACGCCTTCGCGCCATCGAGAGCGACGACTTCTCCAGCTTCGCCCATCCCACCTACGCCCGGCTCTTCCTCACCGACTACGCGAACTACCTCGGCGTTCCCGTCGAGGAAATCCGCGGCTATCTCCCCGGCGGAAAAAATCTCGGCACCGCCGACAACAGCTATCTGGACGTCCTTCTCGCCAAACCGGGCTTCCTGCAAGGCGACCAGTTCAAATCCATCCGCCGCCTGCTCATCGCCACGGGCATTCTTGTGGGCCTTGTCCTTTTCGTGTTCCTCGCCGTCTACGCCTGGCGCACCTGGAAAAAATTCGAGCGCGTCCAACCCGCCGCCCCGGTTCCCGCGCTTTCGCCGACACCCGCGCCGAAGTCCGCCGCCTCCCCGGGTCCCTCGCCACGCCCCGAGGCGTTCACCCTCATGCCGAAGGGAACCCCCGTCTCGAGCCCCAGGCCGATCACTCTGGCCACGCCCGCGCCCTCGCCGATCGCCAGCCCGTCTCCCGCCGCCACTCCGTTGACCACACTCCCGCCGTTCGAACCCGCCCCCCGGCCCAAGCGCCCGCAATGAGCGTTCCCGGGTTTCCCACCGCCAACCCGCCGCGCGTCGGCATGATCAGCCTCGGCTGCGCCAAAAACCTCGTCGACGCCGAGGTCATGCTCGGCTCCGCCAAGGCCGAGGGATTTGAAATCACCAACGATCCCGCCGAGGCCGATGTGCTCGTCGTCAACACCTGCGGCTTCATCGATTCCGCGAAGCAGGAATCCATCGACGCCATTCTCGAGGCCAACCGCCAGCGCAACGAACTCCGCCCCGGGGCCCGCCTCGTCGTGAGCGGCTGCCTCTCGCAGCGCTACTCCGGCGACCTCGTCAACGAACTTCCCGAAGTCGATGCCTTCATCGGCCTCGACCAGGTCGCCGACGCCGGCCGCATTTTCCGCCGCGTGCTCGAGGATTCCACGCCCGGCGTGCTCAATCTCGTCTCGCCGAAATCCCGCTACATCCCCGATTTCGCCACACCCCGCTTCCGGCTCACGCCCACGCACAGTGCCTATGTGAAAATCGCCGAGGGCTGCAACCACCCGTGCAGCTTTTGCGTGATCCCCCAAATGCGCGGACGCCACCGCAGCCGACCCATCGATTCCGTCGTCCGTGAAATCCGCGGCCTCGTCGCGGAGGGCGTGAAGGAGATCAACCTCATCAGCCAGGACACCACCTACTACGGCATGGACCTCTGGAGCGAAAAAGCCGGCCCGCGCCAGCCCGTGGATTCCGCCCGAGGCACCTCGCTCGTCCACCTGCTCGATGAAATCGGGGAAATCGGCGGCGAGTTCTGGGTCCGGCTCCTCTACACGCACCCCGCGCATTGGAGCGACGAACTCATCGCCGCCATCGCGCGAAATCCACATGTCGCGAAATACGTGGACATGCCCCTCCAGCACATCCACGCCGAGATGCTCCAACTCATGCGGCGCGAAACCTCCCGCGAGCACATCGAGAATTTGATCCACCGCATCCGCGCCGGCATCCCCGGCATCGGCCTGCGCACCACCTTCATCGTCGGCTTCCCCGGCGAAACCGAGGAGCACTTCGAAAGCCTCCTCGCCTTCATCGAGGAAACCCGCTTCGAGCGCCTCGGTGTCTTCAACTACTCGCAGGAGGAAGGCTCCCGCGCCGCCAAAATGGAAAACCAGGTGCCCGCCCGCGTGAAAAACCGCCGCCACCGCCAGGCCATGGCCCTCCAGCAAAAAATCGCCCGCGAGACGGCCGAATCGCAAACCGGAAAAACCCTCCGCGTCCTCGTCGAAACCCCGAACACCGCCCGCACCGAACACGACGCCCCCGAGGTCGATTGCAAAGTCCTCCTCACCCGCCCCGCCGAGCCCGGCCGCTTCCTCGACGCCAAAATCCTCGGCGCGCAAACCTACGATCTCGTCGCCGAGCCCCTCTGATCCCCGCCGCGGCGCGGACCCGAGGGGGATTTCCGCCATTCCCGCCATGCGAATCCTGATCGCCCCCGACAAGTTCAAAGGCTCCCTCACTGCCGCGCAGGCCGCGGAGTCGATTCGCGCCGGATGGCTCGCCGCCAGGCCCGGCGACCACATCGAACTCCGGCCCGTCGCCGACGGCGGCGAGGGTTTGTTGGATGTCTTCGAACGCGCCAAGGGCGGTCGACGCCACCCCGCCGTTGTCGCGGGTCCGCTCGGGAGCCCGCTCGAGGCCGAGTGGTTGTGTCTCGGGGAGGACGGAAAAAAGCTCGCCGTCATCGAGTCGGCCGCCGCCTGCGGTCTGCGTCATCTTTCCCCCGAAACCGCGAATCCCGCCCGCACGACCTCGCGGGGGGTGGGGGAGTTGATCGCCGAAGGACTCCGCCATGGATGCGGAACGTTCGTTGTCGGCCTCGGGGGCAGCGCCACCAACGACGGAGGAACCGGCATGGCCCGCGCGCTCGGTTGGAGGTTTTTGGATGCCCGTGGAATCGACCTGCCCGACCATCCCCTTGCCCTTTCGGCCCTCCACCGCATCGAACCTCCGCCCGGCTGGAATCCCCCCCGCGTGACCGCCGCCTCCGATGTTTCGAACCCGCTTCTCGGTCCCGATGGAGCCACCCGCGTTTTCGGTCCCCAAAAAGGCTTGAGGCCCGGCGATGCCCGAATCCTCGAGCAGGCCCTCGAGCGGCTCGCCGAAACCGCCCTCCGCGACACGGGGATTTCCGCGGCGGAAATTCCCGGCGCCGGGGCCGCCGGCGGCTTGGGCTTCGGACTTGTTGTGTTTTGCGGCGCCCGCATCCGCCCGGGTTTCGATCTCGTCGCCGAGGCCGATGGCTTGGAGGAGGCCGTTCGCCATTGTGACCTTGTCGTCACCGGCGAAGGCAGCCTGGATGCCCAGAGCCTCTACGGAAAAGGCCCGGTGGCGCTGGCGAGGATGGCCGCCCGCCTGGGCAAACCGGTTTTCGCCCTCGCCGGCCGGGTCGATCCCGCGGTTCGGGACTCCGGTTTGTTCAATGGGGTGAAATCCCTCGGGGAATTCGCCGAAAACGAGGAGGACTCCCGTCTTCGCGCGGCGGAACACCTCGCCGCGGCCGCCTCCGACCTGGCCCTGCGCCTGGAAGCACAAACCTCCGACCGGCATTCGGCGGCCGGACACCGGTCCCGTCGATCCGTTCAATAAAAAATTTCTAGACGCTGCGAAGAACGTGAAATTTCATGCGCCCATGGAATCCAACCCCGGAACATCGCAAGCCTCCGAGTGCGTGAATTTCAACGGCCTTCGCGTCCAGAAAAACCACGTGCCCCTGCTGATCCAATTTCTTTGCCAGTGCGATCCGATGACGATTCCCGATGGCGAGGAACTCGAACCCGATCGGCGCGAAACCGTCGCCCGGCTTTTCCGCAGTTGTTTCCAGGACGGCGGGACCCAGTCCCCGGTTCTGTCCGCCCTTGGCGGGGACCGCGACGCGCTTCGTTACCTCACCGGGTTGATGGCCTCGCGGTATTGAGACCAAAAGCCGCTCGCTTTGGGACGGCCTTGTCTGAAGAGATGAAGAGAGGCCGGCTTCGCGCGAAGGTCCCGGGGAGCGCGCCCGCCGCTCGCCTGTGGAGTCCTCTCTTCGACTTCATCAGCCCCGGGCGCAGCGCCGCGCGCCCTCGCGGGGCGATTGAAAAAAATATCCCGCCGAAGGGCCGCTCGAACCTCTGAGTCGGCATGGGGGATATTCCCCGCGTTGACACCGGCCCCCATCCCCCTACGCTCTCCCCCGAATCCATGTCGGACAGTCGAATGGCGCCCAACGCACGCTTTGTTTCCCATGCTCCGGGATTTTGGCCGGAGATTCCGCCCGCCGAGTGGGCCGATTGGCGCTGGCAGCAGAAGAACCGCGTCACCACGCTCGCGGGGCTCGAGAGCCGGCTCCGTCTCACCACCGAGGAGCGCGCGGGGGTTTTGCTGGCCGGCACCAAACTCTCCCTGGCCATCACGCCCCATTATTTCAACCTCGTCGAGCCCGACAATCCCGGCTGCCCGATCCGCAGGCAGGTCGTGCCGCGCATCGAGGAGGGATGGGATTCCCCGCACGACATGGCCGACCCCTGCGGCGAGGATTCCGCCATGCCCGTGCCCGGCCTCGTGCACCGGTATCCCGACCGGGTCCTGTTTCTGGTCACCGACCGCTGCGCCTCCTACTGCCGCTACTGCACGAGAAGCCGCGTGGTCAGCGGCGCGGGCGACCAGGAACTCCACACCGATTTCGAGGAGGCTTTCCGCTACCTGGAAAAAAACACCGCCGTCCGCGATGTCCTGCTCTCCGGCGGCGACGCCTTGCTCCTCTCGGATTCCAAGCTCGAGGGGATTCTGCGCCGCCTCCGCGCGATTCCCCATTTGGAATTCCTCCGCATCGGCTCGCGCGTCCCCATTTTCCTGCCGCAGCGCATCACGCCCGAGCTTTGCGCCATGCTCCGCAAATACCATCCGCTCTGGATGAGCGTGCATGTGAACCATCCGCGGGAATTGACGGTCGAGGTGCGCGACGCCCTCGGCCGCCTCGCCGATGCGGGCATCCCCCTCGGCAACCAAAGCGTGCTCCTGGCGGGCGTGAACGACGACGCCGCCGTGATGCGCGAATTGCTGCACAAGCTCCTGCTCTGCCGGGTGCGGCCCTATTATCTCTACCAGTGCGACCTCATCCGGGGCTCGTCGCATTTGCGCGCCTCGGTGGCCAAGGGGATCGAGATCATCGAGTCCCTGCGCGGCCACACCAGCGGCTACGCCATCCCCCAGTTCGTGATCGACGCCCCCGGCGGCGGCGGCAAGGTTCCCCTCAATCCCAACTACGTCGTCTACCACGACCACGAAAAAGTCGTCCTCCGGAATTTCGAAGGCCGCATTTTCGAATACCCCGAACTTCCCGTGCGCCCGCAGCCCGCCCCCCGTCCCACGGATGCGGACTCCGCCGTCCCATGGGAACGCCGAAGTCCCCCTCGGCCCCACTTCGTTCTCGATGCCAACGAGGACGCTGGCGCTCCCGTCGCGCATCGTCCGACTTCCTGAGCAACCCGCCGGCAAATCCCTGCGCGCCGCGTGGCCAACAAGGGCGGGTTGTCGAGGGTAGGATCCCAAGAGTCGACCGCTTCGGGACCTTTGAACGCAACCCGGGAAGTGTTCAAGGCCCGAGAGTCCCACAAAACGCCCAGGAGGGGGGGCTGCTGGTCAGGTCCGGGGTGGTATGCGCAAATACGCCGGTGCGGCTCTGACAAGCAGAGCCCTCCTGGGCGGAAAGCGAAACCAAACCGGTTCGCAGGAGGGACCTGCTTCTCCGCTGCGCTGCGGTTGCCC
>CAZVPK010000004.1:25194-35742 GCA_964628505.1 uncultured Chthoniobacter sp. | reverse complement strand
GACCGGGGTTGCCAATCCGGGTGCAGCAGGCCGGCTTCCCGCAGGCGCTCAAGGTCGCGTTTCAGGCCCTTGATCCCCGCTTCCCTGTCGGGAGCGCGTGGGCCGAGGATTTCCGCAAGCCGGGGCTCCCACTCCGGATTTTCAGCGTTGCGCAGAATTTCCTGATGGCCGGCCAAGGCGGTTCGCATGTTTTTTCCGTGGGCGAGGAGCAACGGCATCGAGAGCACGGTTCCCGCCGACAAGCCGAGGGCGGCGAGTGAGGCGACAGCTGTCGCAACCCAGCGTGCCCGCCCGGCGGTGATTGTGGAAAACGCCCCGGCGGCGAGGATCAGGCCGAGGATGCCGATCAAAGCGAACGACTGGTAGCGGCTCTCGATCGGTGCGGTGAGCAACAGGTCGCTGCGACCGTAAACCACCGCTGCCACGCTGAGAAATCCATACAATGCGAGCGCCAGCCCGGGCCCTGCTTCCGCGATGCGATGTCCCGGGGGTATGGACCGGAAACCCGCCGCCAGCAAGCCGACACCCGCCAGAACAAAAATCCCCGCGATCGCCAACGGTCCGTTTTTTCCCAGAAAGGCGAGGGCGGGAACAAAGGGGGAACCGAGCACGGCAAGTCCGGCAAAGACCACATCGAGCGGACGCTCCAAAATGCCGCCCAATCCGCCGAGGGCCGGCCCGGTGCTGCCGGAAATCAACCACGCCGCGACGCCTGTGGCGATTGCGAGGTTCAGCGCGTAAGCGGTCTTCCAAACGCGTCTGCGACTTCCCGCCAAGACGGCGGGCAACAGCGCCCAGCCGACAAAAATCCCGTTGGAGTTTGTGAAGACCGCCAGCCACGCCACGCCCATGGCGAACGGAATCGCCAAACGATCGGCGCCACAGCGGGCGAGGACGATCGCCGCCGCCCCCAGAAAAAGCGGCAGCATGAAATAGGGGGCCTGGAACGCCCACAGAAAGTTCTGCCACTGGCACCAGGACGAGATCCCGAGCGCGAGGGACAAGTTGAGCAGGAGAAAAACCGGAAGCGGCAAGTTCCAATCCCGCACGAACTTCAAGACCAGCCCCAAAAGCAAAGCCGCCAGCGCGGCGTTGGCCAGAAGCACGGCCTTGAAATCCCCGCCCGTGGAAACGAGCAGCAGGTGGTTCCAAATCCGGGGCACGGCCAAGCAATGCTCGTTGTGCAGGGCGAGGAGGCTTCGGACATCGAGGCCGCCCGCCTTCCACGCGAGGCTGGTTTTCAGATGGTCCCAATCGTCGTTCACCGGCACATTGACGCCGAAGGTTTGGACGAAGAAAAAAATCCAAAGGATGCCCGCCGCCAGGCTGGCGAAGTGGATGGCGGAACGGAGGGCTTCTTGAGTCATCACAAGATTCGGACCTAAGGTTTGGATCAAGAGAAACGATTCGCGGGGAGGGGGTTTGGTCCCTGCTCGGGGCTATGGAAAAAATCGATCAAGCGCTCTTTCGATTCCGGTTGACTCATCGCCTCGAGCACGACGCTTTCCAGTTTTGCTGCCAAGGCTCCGCGAAGACGTTCCTCCTCCGCGGGTTCGATGTTCAAGGAATTCATGGTGCGCGCGACCGCTTCGTTGACCTGCCCCCAGTAGGGATGTGGGGCTTGCAGGAAATCGGTCCAAAAACGTCGAATATCCGCTGAAAACATTGATGCAAATGGCTTTTCAGATGAAATGTTGGTCCGCACCTCGGGCAAGTTTACCTCCAGACCAGTCAGCTTCCGCAGCAAGCTGCGACTGAATGTGGGCCTCGGTAGCTCCGCGTAGTCGATGGCCGTCACACGGTCGCCGAGCACCTTCTTCAAGGTCAGGCACTGGCTGCGCTGATACTTGCGGACGGCAAGCGCCTTCTCCCGCAGGTCGCCCGGATAGCCCTCCGACTCGATATGCTGCAGAAGAAGAGACCGAAGCATCTCCGGTCCATCGCGGACGACGGCGTAAGCCTGCCAGTCCTCAAAATGATGATTCAGGCCGTCGATAAAAGCCGTGGCGTGCGGGGCGTCGTTGGATTCGACCAGAAATGTCGAAAGATCCTCCGCCGAAAGCAAAATGCATTTGGAATCTCGAATTTCCCCCAGGTTTCGAAGCGTTTCGATCAATCTTGCACATCCATCGGTTGATTTGAGGAGGGGAACAAGCAGGACATGTTGTTTGGTGCCTCCGTTGAGCAACGGGAGGTCGGGGTAAAGAATGCCGTGCTTCTCAAGCGTGTCGCGGGAGTTGAAGCACGCCACTTGAAACGAGGTTGTCCCGGTTTTATGCAGGCCGATATGCAAGACCAAACGCTGGCGGATTTTTATAGACATGTTGCTGCGTCGGATGCCCCGGAGGCCTTGGTCGTCGAGGGAAGGCGCCTTTGAGTGGATGGATTGGGATCCGGCAGGCCCGGGCTGCGGGCCGCGAATGTCAATTCGGACTCCATTTGAAACACAAGCAGGGCATCGTATGTCGGGTTTTTCAGGGAAGCGGGAGTTGGGTGCGGCTCCTCCTGGCCTCGACGAGATGTTGAACCACGGATTCGAACGAGCGGGAGGGGCTCCAACCCAGTTCCGAGCGGGCTTTGGCGGCGTTGCCGCAACTGCGCTCGATGTCGAGCGGACGGAAAAGCGAGGAATCCGTTTCCACATGGTCGCGCCAATCGAGGCCGCAAAGGCGGAACGCTTCGGCCACGAAATCCTGCAGCGTGCGCTCGACCCCGGTGGCGACGACATAATCGCCGGGCGCAGGTTGCTGGAGCATCCGCCACATCGCGTCCACATGGTCGGGGGCCCATCCCCAGTCACGCGAAATGTCGATTCGGCCGAGCTTGAGTTTTTCCTTGGACCCGGCGGCGATTTCCACGGCCGCGGAGACGATCTTGCTGGTGACGAAGCGCCGCGGGCGCAGCGGGGACTCGTGGTTGAACAGAATGCCGGAGCAGGCGAAAAGGCCGTAGGCCTCGCGGTAGTTTTCCACCGCGAAGCACGACGCCGCCTTGGCGGTGGCGTAGGGGCTTCTCGGGCGGAACGGGGTTTTCTCGGTGGCGGGCTCGGCCGTGTTGCCGAAGGCTTCGCTCGAGCCGGCGTTGTAGAATTTGACCGGATGACGCAGCAGCCGGATGCATTCGAGAAGGTTCATCGTCCCGATCAAAATGCTGTCGAAGGTTTCCACCGGATAGTCGAAGGACATTCCCACGGAGGTCTGGCCGGCGAGGTTGTAGATTTCATCGGCCTCGGTTTTTTGGAGCGTCGTCATCACGCTGCGGAAGTCCGAGGTCACCATCGAGCCGATGCGGACGCGGTCGCGGATTCCCAGCGCCTCGAGGTTGCGGAAGGAGGAAATCTCGTGGTCGCGCGAGGTGCCGTGGACCTCGTAGCCTTTTTCGAGCAGAAGGCTCGCCAGATACGCGCCGTCCTGGCCGGAGACGCCGATGATCAGGGCTTTCTTCATGGGGTTCGTTTGGATTGGACGACCACCTCGAGGAGTTCGCCCTCGATGCCCATCCGCTCGTCCGCCGCGCCCAGAATTTCCGCGGTGCCCGCGCCGGCGGCGGAGATTTTTTGTGTGATGTCGAAGCCCCAGTCCCAGGTCACGAGCGAGCCCTCCCCGGACATGGGATTGCCGTGGAATTCGGGCGGGCCATGGTGGACGACCGAACCGTCGGAGCCGCGGGTGGCGCGGCATTGGCTGGGTTGGTCCCGCTTGACGAGCGGGGTCGTGAAAATGTGCGCGCCGCCCGGCTTGAGGGTGCGGTGGATTTCGCGGAAGGCGGCGTCGGCATCGAAAACATGTTCCATCACATCCTGGGTGACGACCAGATCGAACGATTCGTCCGCGAAGGTTTGCCTCTCCAAATCCTCGCTCCGGTAGCCTTTCGACGGATGGGTTTTTCCAAATCCCAGGTTCGGGTCGAATTGGGAGTGGATGTAGTTTTTGCATCCGGCGGCGAGTTTCGCGCTGGCGCCGCGGCCGACCGGGGAGCTTTCGTGAATGCGGAGGTCGCGCCAATTCGGGAAACGCTCCTGCAGGATGCGCATGAGCGCGCGCTCCCTCGGGATCGAGCCACAGACGGGGCAAAGGTAGTGGTCACGGAGCCATTCGTGGTTCGAGGTGAAGGTGGCTTCGTTCTCGCAGATCGGGCACCAGCCTGTCCGCTGCAAAAACGGGCGAGGATCGTCGTAGAGCAAATCCGAGATGCGGCGAAGGTCCCGGCTCTGCCTTTTGCCGATTTTTTTGGCGTGGGACTTCAGGAGTTCCACATGGGGTGGCTTGGAAAGCAGCTCCCGGATTGCGGATGCGATGGAATCGATTTCGTGGGGATCGCAATAAATGGCCGCGGTTCCGCAAACCTCGGGGATCGAGGTTTGGTTGGAAACCACGCAGGGAACGCCCAGCGACATGGCTTCCACTGGCGGGTAGCCGAAGCCCTCGTTGAATGAGGGGTAGAGCAACCCCCTGGCATTTTTGAGCAGATACTCGAGTTCGGCCGGCGGAAGATGGGGAATGGCAGCGATGCTCCGGTGTTCCCTGGGCGATGGGATTCCAAGTTCCGTTGGCTTCCTTATGCCAACGAGGACGAGTTTGAGGCGAGGGTTTCCCGCGGCGAAGCCCGGATCTTCAAACAGGGCATCGAAGGCCGCCACGGCCGAGGCGGCGTTTTTTTCGACTCGCGCGGCATTGAGGATGACCAGGTAGGGGTCGTTTTCGAAATCGATGCCGGGCCAGTCAAAAGGCTGCGGCTCCGGGCGGTTTTTTTCGGGAGCGAAAAGGACTTCGATCGCGCCAACCCGACCGGCATTGGCCCGGATGCTTTGCGCCGAGTAGTCGGAAATCGTCACAAGGGTATGCAGGGACTCGTGGGAGCAAATGCCGCGATACATGGCCGCGAGTTCATCCGCTTGCTTGGCGTGCTTGGTTTTTTCGGAAGTCCATTGGAATTCGTTGAAGTCCGCCTCGGGGAGGCAACCGGCATTTTTCCGCGCTGTGGCGACGGATTCCCAATTGGCGGCCATTTCGTAATCCCGCATGTCCAGCAGTGTTCCGACCACCTTGGTTTTTGTTTTGCTGTCGAACTTCAACTCCCCGCCAAGGCGCTTCATGTATTCGTAGCCGGTGTAAACGACGATGGCTGGGGCGAAGAACGAGTGGAAGGCGCCGAGGTTCACGAGCGCGGCGATCTCGTCATAGGACTTCACACGAACGATGGGAATCGCGGAGCGGCGGCATTCCTCGAGGATCCAGTCGTCGATGAAAAGATCGGGATCGAGCGCGGCCCAGAGTTGGGTGCCGGGAAGGGATTTGGCTGTTTCGGCCAGGCCGCCGAAAACCGCCTTGCCGTATTCGCCGCCGCCGTGGAATCCCGGCTGGCAGAAGAAAAGGTCGACCAAGACATGGCGTCGGCCGTCGTTGGTCAGCTTGCGGATTTTTTCCGGATCTCTTGCCATCGTGCGTCCGGCGAGGGCGTCGGCCTGACCTTCCAACCGGAGCAGGGCCAATTCGATTCCTTTCAAGGCCCCGACGTAGCCGTGGTGGATTTTTTGTTTTTCGGGGATGCGATTGGTCGAAACAGCCTCCTCGTGGCGGACGGCGACGGTGTTGGAATAAACGCCGAGGTGCCCCGCGACCAGGCAATCCGCCGCAAGGGGAAATTCCTCGCCGTAGAGAAACAGGGATTCGTCAAAGGCCTGCGTGTGGGTCTCGACAAAAACCGGCGAGAAAACCAGGCAGGCTCCTTGCAGGATCGGATCCTGCGTGAGCGAGCGTTCGGGATGCCGCTCGCCGGTTTTTTGAAATTCCGCGCGCCCGGTTTGGTTGTGGGTTTCCCGCTGCCTCCGGTAGAGGGCCTGCAAGTCGCGCCATTCGCCGAGGCTGTAAATATGGTCGTTCCACGGGTTCTCGTGGCGGCCGTCCGGCGTGATGATGTCTGGACCGAGAATTGAATAGGTCCACTCGCGGTAGAGTTCGGCGCACTTCGAGAGAAAATCCGAATCCTCGAAAACGACATCGTTGTTGGCCGCGATGACGAAGGCGTTGCCGAAGCGTTCCCTCGCGAGGCGGTATCCCAAATTGTTGCCGCGCGAGAAGCCGAGGTTTTCCTTGTTGAAAATCAGGGAGACCTGCCGGTCGCCCTCGAAGGCGCTGCGGGTTGCTGCCACGGTTTCGGCGGACGAGGCGTTGTCCACGATGACGATGTGGACCCGGTGGCCATGGGGATTCAGGCGCTTGATGGATTCCACGCATTGGCGGGTGTGCGCCGCGTTGTTGAATTGCAGGAGGACGAAGCAAAACGGAATCGACTCCGCCGGACTCCAGATATTTTCGGCGAGTCGGGCGAGGTCTTTCGTGGTGGCGAGCGAAAAAGTTTCGCCGTCCATCGAGGCCGAGAGGCGTCCATTCTCGAATCGAAGTTTCCCGCCGCGGCGGTGGAAAATCGACAGCAGGGCCGTGTGGTGGATGAGAAGGGCCTCGCACTCGGGCGGCGTGCTCCGGCCGAGGAAAAAATCCAGCTTCGCCCGGCGGGCCGCAAGAATCGAGGGATGGCGGTCCAGTGTGCGGGGCGTTGAGCCGTCCAGAAGCGCCTGCCTTGTCGCATTGAGCCAGGCGAAGCCGTGTTTCTCGTCCGGTTCGAGATGGCAACCTTCCGCCCATTCGTTCCAGGCGTTGATGAAAACGATGCGGCGGCCCTCGGGTTGGGTTTCGCGGAGGCGCGCCACGGCCTTGCAGAGCCAGCGGTGGTAGGTCTCCGGCGTGGCGTTGGCCCAGGAGTGGGCGAATTCCCCGCGACGGGCGGTGTTGTCCCAGGAGGGGCACACGCAGGGCCAGAGGGTCCCGCCGGTTTGCGCGGGATCGAAGATCGCCGGCATGTCGCGATAGTCGCGCACCAGGCCGCGGAATGTTTCGGGGCTGTGGATTTTCAGCGAGTCGTTGATGATCGGGGCGTCGGCGGTGAGCGGCGGAAATTGAATGGCGGCATCGAAGCCGATCTCCGAAGGCTCCGGCCATTCGAAGCCGCGCATGTAGGCGAGGAAAATTTCCCCGATTCCTTCGGCGCGGCAGATCTCGCGCCAGCGGCGGGCCGTTCCAAGCGGATCGGGCAGGAGTTTCGGGCGGTAGACGACAAGCAGCGGCTTGCCATCGACGCGGATGTAGCGCTTGTCGCGAAAGGCGGGCAGCAGATCGTGGATGAAGCGCGCATCGCTCTCGGGCGAGTGCGCTTGGCCGACGAGAATCTCGTGCCCGGCGCCGTCCCAGGTGCGCGTCCAATCCTCGTTCGCCCAGCAAAAGCAGAAGGGAAACTCCGGGCGTCCGCTCGCCAGCAGGCGGTCCGTCGGCATTTCCAGGAGCCGCCGTCCATTGAACCAATAGTAGTAAAAGCAAAACCCCTCGATGCCCGCTGCACGCGCCATGGCGGCTTGTTTTTCCAGCACGGAGGGATCGTTCAAATCATACCAGCCGATGTCGGGATGCGGGATGTGGGGTTGGTGGTGGCCGTCGAACTGCGGCACGGCGCGGCGCACATTCGTCCACTCGGTGAAGCCCTTGCCCCACCATTCGTCGTTCTCGGGGATGGTGTGGAATTGGGGGAGATACATCGCGATGGCGCGGATGTCCGTGGAGCCGCTGCCATGCGGGCTCGCCGGGTTTGTTGAAAACGCCACGCCTTTCTCCGGTTCGAAGTTCGCGGGGGAGGGGAACTCGCGTCGCCAGGGGCGGTTCTCGCGCCAGCCCCAGAGGATGTAGTGGAGCAACGGGGAAACACCGCTGGCGGAGATGTCGGGATTTTTTTCGGAGTAATAAAGCGCGTCGAACCCGGGATGCGGCGACCGCCCCTCGAAAACGCCATGGAAGGCGAAATGCAAAAACGGACGCCCGGTGCGCAGGCGGACATCGGGATTTTGCTGCAGATACCAGGAATGGTCGAACAGGCCGCTCCGCCGGTGCATCCAAAGGATCCGGAGCGCCGAGGGAAGCCGCCGGGTTTTTTCGAAAAGTCGTTCGATCGAATTCAGACAAAAACGCAGGCCGCGGTGGTGGCGGAAGCGAGAGTGCGCCAGGCGAAGCCGCAGGCTGTGCGGCAACCCGATGGCGAAACGCCCCGCCCATCCCGAAATCCAACGGCCCGGCCCCGTGAGCTTCCAGGAAAGGCTTTCATGGATTTCGCGGAGCGAGCGGCCAAGCCATTCCAACCGGGAAGCCAATTCCTCGATGTGGTTTTCGCGATCCCCCACAGCGCGCTCCAACTCCTCCACATGGGCGTTTTTTCGGGTCAGCAGGGAGCGCGCTTCGGAGAGTTCCTCCCCGAGGGTCAAAATTCGGGATTCCTTTTCGGATAGGTTTTTTTCGCGAAGAGCAAGGGTGGACTGCGCCGCACCCAGTGCGGATTCCAGTTCCTCCACATGGGCGCCCTTGACGGCCAGAGCCGCGTGGGCTTCTTCAAATTTGGAGTTCAACTGGATTGCCGCTGCGGCGAAATTCCCGGCCTCGCTTTGCGCCGTCGCGAGTTCCGCTTCGAGGGCGGCGCTTCTCTGTGCCTGCATGGCGGCTTGCCCCGAAATCTCAGCGAGTTTTTCCCCCTGCCGTTTTTTTTCAATCGCCAGCCGGTCGTAGGCCCGAAGGATTCCATCGAACTCCGAAAGGTCCGCGGCGGCGCATTCCGCCTCGCGCAGCAGCTTCTCGATGTCGCGGCTCCGCGCGCATTCCACCAGGCAGTCGTAAAACCGACGCACGAAGCGGGGGATTTCCGTTTCCTTGCGCAATTCCTCTCCGGTTGTGCGCTGGTGCCAGAGGTCGGCCTCGAGGTGGGTCTCCTGGAAAACGCGAAGGCGCTCCTCGAAATCGTCCGGCAGCGGCACACCGAGGGACTCCGCGATTTTCAGGAGGCATTCGCGCGGATTTGCAAAAATCCCCTCGAACAAAACAAACGCCAGGGGCAGGTCCGCGCCGTCGCGCAGGAGTTCGAGCCAGTGGCGGAGATACAGCAGCGCGCCGTGGTTGATCGGATAGCCGTTGCGTTTCGCCAGCGAGCGCGCCGTGCCCAGCGGGTCGCGCACCGGCAAAACCAGCCGGCATTCAAATCCCGCCTCCGCCAGCACGAGGCGCCAAAACGGCAGAAGCCGCGCCAGCCTTGGCTCCTTGAGAACGCAAAGGGCATGGTGCGGGCTATAGTTGGTTTCCAGAATTTCCCGCGCCTGCGTCCGCAACGGAGCGAGGGTTCTGTCAGAGACAGCCGCCCAATCGATCGGTCCCACGCTGTCCCAGTTCGCGCCCAGCGCGGGAAGCAGGATGTCCTGATTGAAACGGTAAACACTCTCGTCCTCGAAAAACCCCTTCGGATTGTCGGGCTGCGGCGGGATTTGATTGATCGAATTCACCGCGCCCAGGCACTCCAGCATCCGCGCAGTCAGGCTTGTCCCCGAGCGGTGCGGGCCGAGGACGAGGAGCATCGTCCGGCCGACTGCGCCGCCTTCAACTGTGGTTGGAATTTCCGCCCGGTTCATTTTGCCAATCGAAACATTCGCCTCCACGGTTTCGAATCCTACGGGACGGTCGAGTCCATGGGTTTCCATGCTGGCCAGGCAACCGGTGGTGATTCGGCCGCGCAGGCTGCTTTCACCAAACACGGCGAAGTTTTTCTCCGTGACATACAAGTTCATGTCCCCGCCCGGAGACAAGCCGGCGATGAAGGCGTCCATCTCCTTGGCAAAAAAAGGCCGGTCCGGTAACGAGTCGAAGAGCTGCCGGAGAACTCGCACGCGCAGGAATTGATGCAGCCAGATTTGGTTGTAGTTGAACCTCGCAAGCAAGCGGTCCCCGCGGTCTGTCGGCCCCGCCCGGCTCCGGCCGACGGTGTCGGGATACAAAAGCCGCCTGGCGCGGCAGAAGCAAAGCCCGCAGAAATCGGGCACGGTGGCCTCTTGCACCCAATTGGAAAAATACGAGGCGGAGGCTGCGTCGAGATCGATGAGGTATTTGTCGTCAATGCCCCAGTAGATCCATTCCTCGTCGGGCAGGTCCTCGAGAAGCGCGGCGATGGTTTCCTTGATGCCGGGTCCGGTTCGGACAAATTCGACACGCTGGCCGTGGGTTTGGATTTCCGTGTCCTGCTGGAAGGGAATCCGGAAAACGAGCGGGTTGCCGGGCCAATGGACCGCGTAGGTCTTGAGCATGTGCTCGAGAATGGGCCTTCGCCGATCGAATGTGAGCGTGATGGCTTTCACGGGGATGTCATTTTGGGTTCGGGCTCCGAAGTGAAAACGCCCCGTGAGACGGCATTTCTCTTTCCCGACTCCGCCAAGGGGAACCCGGCGTGGAATGAAATATTTCTCGGCATGGAATGCGGTTCAATGAAAGGCGCGCAGGCCTCCAGGATCGCATGGGGATCGAACGCCACCTTCTCTTGCAACACCACTTCGGCCACCGGCACAAGCCCGAGCAGAGGATACTCCTCCGCATGGCAGAACGCCGCCGAGATCGAAGGCAGGGATTCCAACACCCGCTCGACCGCCTCCGGGTTCACCAACCGGCCGCCGCTGCGAGTCCCGGCTTGGGGTCA
>CAZVPK010000004.1:0-25094 GCA_964628505.1 uncultured Chthoniobacter sp. | reverse complement strand
TTGCCAACAATGCATTACGATAGTAATGGCGGCGCCTTTTTTTAATTAGCTCGATGGCAGTTTCTACAAATAAAATCACCGATCGGTGAAAATAATTGTCAAATGGGCGGCGTTGGAGGGTTGGATTGTTTGCCGCGGTTGGGGGATTTTTTGCGTTTTGATTCAATCCAAGCACCCATTTCTTGTCCCGACGCGCGCCGCTGCCTCGTGGGGCGTCAGAAAAGTAAAAATCCTGCCCTGCTTGTTGTTCCCGGAGTCCACCCCTCGGAGACGGGCGTGACGGCGCGGGTGCAGGGGGGAACGGGGACGCGCCGTCGAAAATCTCCACGAACCGCTCCCGAACACTCCGAAGGGATTCTTAGAGGATTTCGATGTCGAGCGATTCCAAGAATACGAACTTCCGCCCGCGCCTCGCTCCGCCCGATCCCGGTCAATTTTCCCACCGTGCCTTGCGAGCGATGAAATCTTTGGATTTTCCATCCCGAGCTCCCCGCCTGCTTGCACTCCGGTGGGGCGCTCCAGGTTTTGAAAAAATCGAGCATTTGCCGCGGGATTTCCCGGCGAAAGGCCTCCGCACCCGTCGATGCAAGGCGCGATGGCATCCCCGCGCGCGGGCCGGGTGCCCGGTTCACCAACGCAAGCGGCGAGGCAGGCGCCAGCGAACGGACCAGAATGAAATTCATGCCTAAACTTTTGACGAAAATTTTTCCTCAAGAGGCGAGGCCGATCGCGCATCCAGCACGATGACCTCGTAGTGCCCGGCGCCAATTCCGCGCTGGTTTTCCGCCGAGAGCGTGAAAAGCGTGCGCGGCGCCTCTCGAGCCATGTTGTGGAACACGACGAGCAGCAAGGGCGCGGGATGGAAGTTGATCTCTTGAACCCTCCGGGTGGTCCGCGCTTGTAACAATGGAAAAGCGCTGGCGGTGAGGGAGGGATTCGAACCCTCGGTAGTCTTTTGGACTACGGAGCTTTAGCAAAGCTCTGCTTTAGACCACTCAGCCACCTCACCGATTGGCGAATTGGAAAAATAACCACCAACCGCACGGGAGGTCAAATCCCCGTTTCGGCGGCTTGCGAACTCGTCCGGGGTTTTCCAACATGCGGCGATGATTTCGATCCGGGAGAATTTCAACGGAGGCGCGCCGTCGGCGTTCCAGCGCGAGGTGGAGGAGATTTTCTCGGAGACGGGTTTGCTCTCGCAGGGGAGCGGCTTCGAATACAGGCCCGAGCAGCAGCGCATGGCGGTGGCGGTGGCGCGGACGCTGGAAACGGGATCGCATCTCGTGGTGGAGGCGGGGACGGGGGTGGGGAAGTCGCTTGCGTATTTGATTCCCGCCGCGATGCACGCGGTGCGGACGAAAAAGAAGGCGGTTCTTTCCACGCACACGATCGCGCTCCAGGAGCAGCTCATGTTCAAGGACATTCCGCTCGTGCAAAAAATCCTGCCCGGCGAGTTCGAGGCGGTGCTGCTGAAGGGGCGTCAGAATTTTCTCTGCACGACGCGGCTGGCGCGCGCGCTGGCGCAGGCGAAGGATTTGTTCACGACGCCCCAGCACGCCGAATTGGAGCGGATCCGCGAGTGGAGTCTCACGACGAAGGACGGGTCGCTGAGCGATTTTCTGGAGCAGCCGGATCCGGCGGTGTGGGAGGAGGTGCGCAGCGAGCAACACCTCTGCACGCCCAAAACATGCGGTCCGGCGAGCGGGTGTTTCTATCAATCGCTGCGCCGGCGTTTGGCGAACGCGCAGATGGTGGTGCTCAACCACGCGCTGTTTTTCACGCTGCTCAATGGAGTGGACGATGCCGAGAACCGCACGGGCGGTTTGCTTTTCGCGAACGACTTTGTGGTGTTCGACGAGGCCCACACGATGGAGGAGGTGGCGGCGCGGCACATCGGGATGGAATTGTCGCAGCTCGGCCTGCGGCGGGCGATCCAGCGGCTCTACAATCCGAGGAGCAAGAAGGGGCTTTTTCAAATGCTCAAGAACGGCGCCGCCTGCCGCGCGGTGTCCGATGTGTTGCCGGTGGCGGAGGGATTTTTCAACCAGGTCGCGAGCCATTGCGAATTCAAGAGGGGCCGAGAATTCCGCGTGCGCGAGGCGGGGTTGGCGGACGGCGGAGAGGTCTGCGGCGCGCTGGCCCGGTTGGGCGAGTTGATTGGCATCGAGGCGGGGAAATGCCAGGACGAAACGCATGTCGCCGAGCTGCAGGATTCCGCCCGCAAGCTGCGCGAGGCCCGCGCGGGGATCGTGGATTTTTTGGAGATGGAGGATCCGGGGCATGTGTATTGGGTCGAGCAATACGGGCGCGCCGAGCAGTTCTGCACGCTGCGGGCCGCGCCGGTGGATTTGGCGGATACGCTGCGGCGGCTGATTTTTCGCGAGGGGGCATGCACGGTTCTGACGAGCGCGACGCTTTCGGTGGGCGCGCCGGATTTGTCCTACTTCCGGAACCGTGTGGGCGCGGAGGAGGTCGAGGCGCTCCAGATCGGAAGTCCCTTCGACTACGAAAAACAAATGGCGATCCACCTCGTGCAAAAAATGCCCGAGCCGAAATCGCCGGACTACGAGTCGTCGTTGGCGAAATGGATTTTGCATTTCACCGACAAAAGCGAGGCGCGGGCGTTCGTGCTTTTCACCAGCTACCAAACGATGCGCGCCGTGGCGGAGGTCGCGGAGCCCGAGATCGACAAGCGCGGCTGGCAGCTTCTTGTGCAGGGTGGCGGGATGCCGACGCAGCGCATGGTCGCGGAGTTCAAGGAAAACCCGCACAGCGTGCTCTTTGGGGTTTCGAGTTTCTGGACCGGAGTCGATGTGCCCGGCGAGGCGCTTTCGAATGTGATCATCACGCGGTTGCCCTTCGCCACGCCCGACCATCCGCTCACCGAGGCGCGCCTCGAGGCGATCGAGGCCGAGGGCGGGCGGGCGTTCGAGAGCTACTCGCTGCCCGAGGCGATTCTGCGATTGCGCCAAGGCGTCGGCCGCCTCATTCGCAGCAAGTCGGACACCGGAACGATCGTGATCCTCGACAGCCGCATCCTCTCGAAGCCCTACGGACGCTCCTTCCTGCGGGCCATGCCGAAATGCCCGGTGGAGATTCATTGAGCCGCATATCCGCTTGACGCGGCTGCGCTCCGGCGGAAATTTTCCCCTTCGATATGATTCTCTATGTGAAGCCCGGCTGCTCTTGGTGCGTCCAAGCGGTGCGGTGGATGAAGGAGCGCAAGTTGGATTTTCGAGTGATCGACGTCTTCGACGAACCCGCGGCGTTCGCGCGGATGCGCTCCGTTTCGGGTCAAACCCTCGCGCCCACGCTCGAACTCGCCGATGGCTCGGTGCTGCCGGATTTCGACACCGCCCAACTCGAAGTCTTCCTCAAGGAGCGCGGGATCCTATGATGTCCGACATTCTTCTCGTTCTCGGCGCGGGCGTGCTCTCGACCGCCTTGCGCACGGTGCAAATTCCCGCCGTCTTCCGCATCGGCACGTTCGGCCTTGTCTTCACCTCGTTCCTCGCGGGATGGCTGCTCGGCGGGAGCGTCACGCTCGGCGTCGTCTTTGCCTCGACCTGGTTTTTGCTTCCCTGGCTCGAAATCCTCACCCGCGTGCGCAAACTGCGCTTGCCTCTCCACCGCGCGCTGGAAAAATCCCCGCCGCCGCCCGCGAGCCGTTTCCCGGCGTTCGGCGATCTCACCGAGGAACTCGAAGCCCTCGGCTTCGAGCATGCCGACGATGTGGATTGGAGCCACGACGACCTGCGTCAATTCTACCGCCTTTTCTACAACCCCGCGCAGCGCACCGCCGCCGCCATCTGCCTCGTCGAGCAGGGTCCGCTTTCGTTTTTTTACATGACCTTCACCTCGCGCGACGCCGGGGGACGCACGCTGATGACTTGGAATTATCCCTTCTCTTATGGAATGCACCTGCCGCCCGGCACGGTGGCGAACCGTGTGGACGAGGACCTCGGAATCGAAGGCCTCGCCGCGGCCCACGCGGAATTCCTCGAAAAATCCCACGCCCCCCTCGAATCGCTCGCCGAGCGGCTTCCGGAGAACCTCCGGCCGGATTTTGAAAAAGACCTCCGCCTCCAACTCGAGCACAACATCGCCCGCGGCATCCTCGCCCGCGACGGCGAGAAGTTCATCCGCTACTCGGTGCGCGGGTGGTTTTTCCTCTGGGGCCAGTTCCTGCGGGAATTCGTGAAGTTCACCTGACGCCCGCCCGGCGCGAAATTTTTTTTGAACATTTTGCGCGATCGATTATCTAACCCCGCCACATCGATTTTTCGCGAAAGGATGACTCCGTCTCAACTCGAAGAAATCACATGATCCAAGCACGCAACCTGACCAAGACATTCGGGCCAAAGGTCGCTGTCGACGGCATCACATTCAGCCTCGAAAAAGGCGAGGTCTTGGGATTCCTGGGACCCAATGGCGCCGGCAAATCCACCACCATGCGGATGATCACCGGCTTCCTCCCGCCGACCTCGGGCGAGATCGCCGTCGGCCCGCACGACATCGCCCGCGAACCCATCGCCGCCCGCCGCCTCATCGGCTACCTGCCTGAAAACGCCCCGTCCTACAGCGACATGACCGTTCTCGGTTTCCTCGGTTTTGCCGCCGAAATGCGCGGCCTCTCCGGCGAGGCGAAGAAAAAAGCCATCCACCGCGTGGCGGGAATGTGCTTCCTCGAACCGGTCCTCCACCAAAGCATCGACACGCTCTCCAAGGGCTACAAACACCGTATCTGTTTCGCGCAGTCGATCATCCACGATCCCGAAATTCTCATCCTCGACGAGCCCACCGACGGCCTCGATCCGAACCAGAAGCACGAGGTCCGCTCGCTCATCAAGGAGATGGGAAAAACCAAGGCGATCATTTTCTCGACCCACATTCTCGAGGAGGTCGAAGCCGCCTGCACCCGCGCGGTGATCATCGACCGCGGCCGCATTGTTGCCAACGGAACCCCCGCCGAACTCAAGGCCCGCTCGCCCGAATCCGGCGCCCTCACGGTCCACCTCGGCGGGAATCCCGGCCCCGAAGCCGCCAAAAAACTGCGCGCCCTTGCCGGCGTCGATCGCCTCGCCACGCTCTCCGAATCCCCGCTGCGCGTTCGGCTCTATCCCGCAAAAAACACACCGTCCGCCGACCTCGCCCGCGCCGTGCTCCAAGCCGCCGCGGTGAATTCGTGGCAGGTCGAGGACCTGCGCGTCGAAGAAGGCCGCCTCGACGATGTCTTCCGCTCGATCACTCTTCCCGACACCAAGGAGTCCGCGAAATGAACACCATCCTCACCATCGCCAAACGCGAATTGGGCGGCTACTTCACCTCGCCCGTCGCCTATGTTTTCATCGTGATCTTCCTGCTCCTCGCGGGATTTTTCACCTTCATGCTCGGCGGGTTTTTCCAGCGCGGAACGGCGACCCTCGAGTCGTTTTTCGTCTGGCAACCCTGGCTCTATCTCTTCCTCGTCCCGGCCGTCGGAATGCGGGTCTGGAGCGAGGAGCGCCGCATGGGAACCCTCGAACTCCTCTTCACCATGCCGGTCACGCCCTGGCAGGCGATCATCGGAAAATTCCTCGCCGCATGGGTGGTTCTCGGCATCGCGTTGCTCCTCACCTTTCCGCTGGTTCTCACGGTGAACTACCTCGGCCGTCCCGACAACGGCATCATCCTCGCCGGCTATCTCGGCAGTTTCCTCATGGCCGGTGCCTACCTCTCCGTGGCCTGCATGACCTCCGCCATGACCCGCAACCAGGTGGTGAGCTTCATTCTCTCGGTCGTCGCCTGTCTTTTTCTCATCCTCGCGGGCTGGCAACCGGTCACCGACATGCTCGTCCAATGGGCCAGTCCCGTGCTGGTGGATGTTGTCGCGTCCTTCAGCGTGATGACCCATTTCAACTCGATCGCCAAAGGCGTTCTCGACACCCGCGACCTTCTTTATTTCGCGAGCGTGATCGTTTTCTGCCTCTTCACAACCAGCGTCATCCTCCGCGCCCACCGGGCCGGTTGAAAAATTTCTCCGTGTTATGAAGAAACCGCTCCACACAGTCCTCTACTCCGGCATCGGCATCGCCGCGGTGCTTCTGCTCCTCGTTGCGATCAACTTCCTCGCGGGCCTCGCCAAGCAGCGCGTGGACCTCACAGAGGAAAAAGCCTACACGCTCTCGAAGGGCACACGCGAAATCCTCTCAAAGCTCGACACGCCGGTCCAAATCCGCCTCTACGCCAGCCTCGGCAACCGCGACATGCCCGTGGTTTTGAAAAACTATGCGCGCCAGGTCGAGGACCTGCTCGCCGAGTATCAGCAAGCCTCGAAGGGCCTCGTCACCGTCCAGAAACTCGACCCCGAGCCCGACTCCGAGGCGGAGGATTCCGCGCGGCTCGACGGCATCGAGGGCGAGATGCTGCCGAACGGCGAACGCATTTTCCTTGGCCTCAGCATCACCATGCTCGACCAGAAGCAGGTCATCCCCTTCCTCGCTCCGAACCGCGAGCGGCTCCTGGAATACGACATCACCCGCGCCATCTCGCGCGTGTCGGTTCCGAAAAAACCGATCGTCGGCATCATGAGCCCGCTCCCCGTCTCGGGCCAGGGCAGTCCCATGATGATGGGCCCCGGCTCGGGCCGTGCGTGGACCGCCTACAACGAACTCAAGGGCGACTACGACGTCCGCAACATCCCGATGAATTCGACGGAAATCCCCGCCGACCTCGCCGTGCTCGTCGTCATCCACCCGCGGGCGATCAGCGAGCAAGCCCAGTTCGCCATCGACCAATATCTTCTCAAGGGCGGGAAAATGGTCGCATTCCTCGATCCCGCGAGTCCGCTCGAGGAGGGCAGTCCCATGATGACCCCCGGCGCGATGGGCGGCTCCACCCTTGAAAAACTCCTCCCCGCCTGGGGCCTGACTTTCGACACCAACAAGGTTGTGGCCGACATGACCTATCTCGCGCAAACCCGCGAAGGCCGCCAGCCCGCCTACCTCGTCCTCTCCGGCGACGCGCTCTCGAAAGACGACGTCATCACCGCCGACGCGGGCGAGGTCGTTTTCATCCTCGGCGGCGCGTTCACCGGCCAACCCGCCGAGGGCCTTGTAAAAACAACCCTCGCGCGCTCGTCGAAGGAATCCGAGTTGATCGATCCCATGATGGCCCGCATGGGCGGCGAGTCGATCGTCCGCAGTTTCAAACCCTCCGGCGTCGAATACGACCTCGCCATTCGCCTCACCGGAAAATTCCAAACCGCCTTCCCGAACGGCAAGCCCGCCGCGACGACTCCCGAGCCCTCGCCGTCACCCACGCCGGCGGAGGACAAAAAAGACGCCGAGCCTCTCAAAGAGGCCACCGCCGAGGCGACCGTGATTCTTTTTGGTGACAGCGATTTCATGCAGGACGCCGTCGCCATCCAGGAATTTCCGGGCCCCTTCGGTCAGCGCCTCGTCATGCCCGCCAACGGCAACCTGGGCGTTGTCCAAGCGGCCGTGGAAAATCTCGCCGGCGACAGCAACCTCATCTCGATCCGCAGCCGCGCCAGCCGCGAGCGTCCGTTCACCGTCGTGCGCGAACTCCAAGCCCGGGCCGAGGCGAAATTCCGCGACAAAATCTCCCAGCTCGAACAAGGCCTCGCCGAAACCGAGCAGCGCCTCAACGAACTCCAGACCCGCAAGGAAGGCGGCTCGCAGCAGTTCATCCTCTCGCCCGAGCAGCAGAAGGAACTCGAGAACTTCCGCAAAAAGGAGGTGGAGGCCCGCAAGGAACTCAAACTCGTCCGCCGCGATCTCCGCACCGAGATCGACGCCCTCGAGACGCGACTCAAGTGGCTCAACATCGCCGCCGTGCCCGCCATCGTCGCGCTCTTCGGCATCGGCCTCGCCATCCACCGCAAAAAACGCTCCGCCGCGAAATAATTCCCATGAACCTCAAGACCGCCCTTCTCCTCGTCAGCATCGCCATGGTCCTCGGAGGCATCGGCCTCTCGATCCACCAGGGCCGCCAATTCCGCGCCCAGTTCTCCGCCAAGGAGGCGGGTGAAAAATTCATCCCGGAATTCGATCTCAACGCCGTCTCCGGGATCGTGGTGAAAACCAACAACAGCACCGCCACGCTCGAAAAAACCGACACCGGCTGGACCGTGGTGGAGCGCGCGAACTACCCCGCCGACTTCGCCGCCGTGGGCGAACTCGTTCGACGCCTCTGGGAGTTCAAACCCGCGCAGGATGTGATCGCCGGGCCTTCGCAATTCGCCCGCCTCGAACTCGTCGAGCCCGATGGAAAGGCCGAGGGCGCGGGAACCTTTGTCGAGTTGACCGACAAGGACGGCAAGCGTCTCGCCGCCGTGGTGGTCGGCAAGCGATCCTTCGCCCAGCCCGATCCCGACTCGCCCTTTCCGCCCGCGTCCAACGGCCGTTTCATCGTGGCCGCCGGGACCGAAGGCCCCGTGGGCATCGCCGCCGAGGGTTTCGACCTCGTTCGCGACAAACCCGACATGTGGATCGACCGCGGGTTTGTGGAAATCGGCCCCGTGAAATCCATGACGCTCGACGCCGCCGACAAAGAATGGCGCGTCTTCCGCGACTCGGCCTCCTCGCCTTGGATGCTCGAGGGCTCGCTCGCGGGCGAATCCGCCGACTCCACCAAAATCGATCCCGTCTCCACGATGTTCTCGAATCCGTCCTTCAACGACGTCGCGACGGAGCCCAAGCCCGACGCGTTTCAAAATCCCTCGACGCTGTTGGTGGAGAATTTCGACGGATTCGAAACCACCTTCACCATCGGCGCGCGCGACGGTGAAAGTTACCCCGTGAAAGTCGAAGTCGTCGCCGAGATCCCCGAAACGCGCCAACCCGCGCAGGACGAAAAACCCGGGGACAAGGAGCGCCTCGACAAGGAATTCGCCGACAAGGTCGCCAAGCTCCGCGAGGATTTGGAGAAGACCAAAAAATTCGCCGGGCGCGTCTTCATGATGCCGGTCCAGGCGATCGAAATGGCGCTCAAGCCGCGCCGGGACTTGTTGACCGCACCGCCTGCCGCAACCGAGCCGCCGAAGAACTGAGCGCCGGGAGCGAACGGCTTGTCAGGTCCGGATCGATGTGTTTCCGCGAGCTCTTGCGGACCTGCCAGGCAGGTCCCTCCACGTCGAGGCGTTGCTTCAAGGCGTCCCCGTGGAATTCGGCGAACCGAAGCGCACGCTCGAGGCGATTTTTTTCATGACCCCGGGGCCGATGCCTTTCACGCGGCGCATGTCCTCGAGGGATCGGAAGGGCGAGGCGTTCCGGGCTTCGATGATTCGGTCGGCGAGGGAGGGCCCCACGCCCTCGAGCGCGACAAGTTCGTCGGCGGTGGCGGAATTCACATCGATGCCGCCCTCGGGAATCGATGGACGCAGGATCTGGGCCAACTCGGCCGCCTCGCGGCGTTCGCGGGCGCGGTCGGCGGCGAGGCGTTTCCAATCCGTCGCGGCCCAGATTCCCTGCCGGGAGGCGGCGGCGACAAGCTCGAGGTCGCGCAATTGCTCGCGGTAATCGTTTCCCGTCAGTCCCTGCGGCGTGCCGCGCGCCACGCCGAAGGCCCTGGCCAATCCCTCCTCCACCAGCACCGAGCCGAGATCGCGGTTGTCGGAGGTGGTGATGAAAACATACACGCGCCGCGAGGCGCCGGAGCCGCGGGCGTCGGAGAAGACGGTGTGGAGGGTGAAAGGCTTTGCGAGAAGCTCCGCCGTGCGGCGGGACGCCTGGCGCCCCAGGTCGCGGGCGAGGGCGATGGAGGCGGGCGCCTCGCCGCCGCCGATGCCGAAATACCGCCGCTGCGCTCGCAATCGCCGTGCGTCGGATTCGTTGTTCACATGGGCCTCGATGCAATCGGCCCCGTAGAGGCGCGCCGTGATTTCGCGTCCATCGGGGAGGCGAACAGGAAAACTGTCGCCGTCGGCCCAGGAGGCGGAAACCAATTCGCAGCCGTTGAAATTTTGCAACGGCGCCTCGGCGCGGACTGGCGCGGCGGACAGAAAAACCAGGCACGCCAGACTGGCGAGAACTCTCATGGCTCAAATGGGCGGTGGTTTCGGGTTTTCGTCAAGGGGGGATTTGGACCCGCGGGGGGCGGAAATTCCCCGCGGTGCCGCATTGCCTCCGCCTCGGGGATGTGGGATAGAAGAATCCCATGTCCGACCTGCGGATCGAGCCGGCCACCCTCGACGACCTCCCCGAACTCGCGGAGTTGTTGATCGACCTCTTTTCGCACGAGGCCGATTTCACGCCCGATCGCGACAGGCAGGTGCGCGGCTTGAGGCTCCTTCTCGAGCAGCCATCGCGGGGCCGGATTTTTGTTCTGCGCAACGACCGCATCATTGTCGGGATGATCAATCTCCTCATCACCATCAGCACCGCGGAGGGAGGATTCGTGCTGGTCCTCGAGGATCTGGTGGTCCACCGGGACCACCGCGGGCGCGGCCTGGGAACACGGTTGCTGCAACATGCGATGGCTTTCGCGCGGGAGAAGAAATTTCTGAGGATCACACTGCTCATGGACCCGAACGAGCGCCTGCTCGGTTTTTACCGCAGGCAGGGGTTTGTGGGCAGCGCGCTGCATCCGATGCGTTGTCATTTGAGCAATGAATCCTGAAAAAATCCCAGCCCGTGTGGATCTCGATCGCGCCTCGCGTTGCGGGCGACCGGAGACAATTTTCTGTCCGGGCAAACTTCCCTCCGAGGTTCTTTCGATCGCAAAAACATTGATCGACGCGGGTCAGCCGGTTTTGGCAACGAGGGCCGAAGAGGCCCATTTCGAGGCGGTCGCGGAGGTTTTTCCGGAGGCCGTCTGGCACGGGCGGGCGAGGTGCATCACCATCGGGCGCGTCGAGGAAAAGGACTCGCCTTGGACCGCGGGTGTCATCTGCGCGGGAACCTCCGATCTGCCGGTGGCGGACGAGGCCGCGGTGGTGCTGGGTTTTTTCGGGCGGAGGGTCGAGCGCGTCGCCGATGTCGGCGTGGCGGGATTGCACCGGTTGCTCGCGGAGGTCGATAAATTGAGGGCCTGCGGGGTTCTGGTGGTGGTGGCGGGAATGGAGGGAACCCTGCCGAGCGTGGTGGCGGGATTGACCTCCAGGCCGATCATCGCGGTGCCCACAAGCAACGGCTACGGGGCGAACCTGGGCGGCATCTCGGCGTTGCTCGCGATGCTCACGAGCTGCGCGAGCCGCGTGGCGGTGGTGAATATCGACAATGGATTCGGCGCGGCCTGCGCGGCGGATTCGATCCTGCGTCTCGCGGAGGAGGCGAGGGGTTGAGGAAGGCGGCGGTGGAGACGGCGTTCGTCCTCGGAGCGGGACTGGGAACGCGGCTGCGTCCGCTCACGGACTCGCTCCCCAAGCCGCTGGTGCCGGTGTTCAACAAGCCGCTTGTCACATTCGCCCTCGACCATCTTCTCGCGGCGGGCGTGCGGAAATTTGTGGTGAACACGCACCATTGCCCGGAGGCCTATTCGCGGGTGCTGGGAGAAAAAAACGGCCGGGCCGAGTATCGCGGGGCGCCGGTGGTTTTTCGACACGAGCCGGTGTTGCTGGAAACGGGTGGGGGAATTCGCAATGTGGCGGACCTTTTGGGCGACGCGCCGTTTCTGGTTTACAACGGCGACGTGCTGGCGGACTTCCCGCTGGAGCCTTTGCTGGAGCGGCACGCGGGTTCGGGCAACGTGGCGACATTCGCGTTGCGTTCGACGGGCGCGGAGCGGCGGATTCAATTCGACGGGGCCTCGGGACTCGTTACCGACATGCGCGGATTGATTGGCGGGCGGACGGAGCCGTCGTTTTTGTTCACCGGCGCGAGTGTTTTTTCGCCGGAGATTTTTCAATGGATCGAACCCGGGAGTGTGGTGTCGATCATCCCCGTGCTGGTCGATTTGATGCGGCGCGGCGGGCGGGTGGGGGGAGTGGTGGTGGATGAGGGGCTGTGGCTCGATATTGGAAATCCCCAAGCCTATCTCGACGCGCATCGCGCGGTGGCGGCGCACCGGTTTTCGTATTTGCCGGAGGATTGGCTGAGGCCTGTCGGGGAAGGTGTGCGGATCGGAAGGGACGCGCGGATCGCGGGCTTTAGCGCGGTGGGCGAGGGGAGCGAGATCGGGGACGCGGCGGACCTCGAGAATGTGGTGGTGTGGGCCGGAGAGCGAGTGCCCATGGGCGTTCGCTGGCGGAATGCGGTTCTGGCCAACGGTCGCTTGTGGCAATCGGATTGCTCCGGCGCGGATGCGGCGGCATAGTTTCCCCCGATGAAGGGGAAGTTCATTTTCGCATTGGCCGCGGCGCTGGGTCTGGCGGGCTGCGCGACCCAGTCCTTCGAGCCGGGCGAGGAGCCGGAGTTCGAGGTTGGCGCGGATTTCGCGAAGTTCTATCAAACCGGCCCCGGGCAGGAGCGCGGGCCCGACGCCACGTTGCGAACCGGCGAGCGGTTCAAAATGCTGCGCCGCGAGATGGGTTACAGTTTTGTCCTGCTCGAGGATGGACGCACCGGCTATGTCGCGAACGAGGAGATGGCGCCGGCCGCTCCCGAGCCGCCCGCGGAGCCGGAGTCCAAGCGGCCGCGCAAGAAAAACAGCGGTGCGGAGGACCGGGACTTCCCCGAACCCGCTCCCGGCGCGATGCCCGATCTGAGCGTGCTCCCCGAGGCGGTCGAGGTTTTTCATCCGGGGCTGGAAAACGACATTCCCGCCGATGCCAAACCGGAGTTCCGCTACTGAATTCCGGAAGGGATTTTTGCGGCCGCAAGAATTTTCTTATTTTTCTCTTGCCTGAAAATCGCGGTCTTGTAGTTTCCCACTTCCCGTCAGTCCCGGGGTCGGTTTGAAAGCCACGCAAGCGTGGTTTTTTTGTCCCCCGAAACAAGGGACGCCACGACGGACAACTGAAATGAATTTCCACTCACACATCGCCTCTGAAACCGCTTCCCGTGCGGTGGCGCGGCCGTGTGGCCATTTTGCAACCCGACCATGAGCGCGACCGTTCTCACCGCCAAGGACGCCGAAAAGGCGAAGATTGAACTCATCACCGAAGAGGCCAAAGGCAACCAAGCCGTTCACGATGTCGTGGTGGCCATTCAAGCGGCCCGCCGCAGCGGAACCGCCTGCACGAAGACCAAGGGCGACGTGAATCTCTCGGGCCGCAAACCCTGGCGTCAAAAAGGAACCGGTCGCGCCCGCGCCGGATATTTCTCGAGCCCGGTCTGGGTCGGCGGCGGTGTCGCCCACGGTCCCAAGCCCCGCGACTATTCGAAGAACGTTCCGAAGGCGGTCAAGAAACTCGCATTCCGCAAGGCGCTCAGCGCCCGCATCGCCCTCGGCGATATTTTGGTTGTCGATTCCTTCGCGGTCGGCGCGCCGAAGACCAAGCAATTTGTCTCCCTCCTCAAGTCCACCTCCCCGGATTCCAAAACCACCCTCGTCGTTTCCGAGGGTTTCGATGAAAACACCTTCAAGGCCGCCCGCAACGTCGCCAAGGCCCAACTCACCCGCGCCGCCGACGTCAACACCGAGGACCTCCTGAAGTTCGACAAGATCATCGTCACCCGCGGCGCCCTCGAGAAAATTTCCGAAAGGCTGGCCAAATGAGCGAAGTTTACGACCAAATCGAAACCGTTCTGCTGACCGAGAAGGCGACCCTGCTTTCCGAGAAGTTGAACAAATACGTTTTCCGCGTCCGCCCGTCGGCGAACAAAATCCAGATCAAGCGCGCCATCGAGACGATCTTCAAAAAGAAGGTCGCCGACGTGAACACCGCGAATTTCGCGGGCAAGAAGAAGCGCGAGCGCCGCGCCGACTTCGGTCGCCGCGCCCACTGGAAAAAAGCCATCGTCACCCTCAAGGAGGGCGAAAAACTCGACATCGTCTAAGACATCCCGGCCATGGCACTCAAAACATTCCGACCACTCACTCCCTCGGCCCGATTCAAAATCCTTCCGGATTTTTCCGAGGTCACGAAATCCAAGCCGGAGAAAAGCCTCACCGAGCCGATCAAGCGCACCGGCGGCCGCAACAACCAAGGCCGCATCACCATGCGCCACATCGGAGGCGGCCACAAGCGCCGCTACCGTCTCATCGATTTCAAGCGACTTCGCCGCGATGATGTCGCCGACGTGATCGCCATCGAATACGATCCGAACCGCACCGCCCGCATCGCCCTCCTTCAATACAAGGACGGCGAAAAAGCCTACATCCTCGCCCCGGTCGGCCTCACCGTTGGGGCCAAAGTCTGCGCCGGCGAGAAGGCCGAGCCCAAGGTCGGCAACGCGCTTCCCTTGAAAACCATCCCGCTCGGAACCCAGATTCACAACGTGGAACTCGTCCCCGGCCGCGGCGCCCAGATGATCCGCAGCGCGGGTTCGTTCGCCACCCTCGCCAACCGCGAAGGCGGCTACGCCCTTTTGAAACTCGCCTCCGGAGAAATCCGCCGCATCAACGAAAATTGCTACGCCACCATCGGCCAGGTCGGAAACACCGACCACATGAACGTCTCCGCGGGCAAGGCCGGCCGCAGCCGCTGGCTCGGTGTCCGTCCGCACGTCCGCGGCATGGTCATGAACCCCGTCGACCACCCGATGGGCGGCGGTCAAGGCAAGAGCAAGGGCGGTGGCGGACGCCATCATCCGATGTCCCCGTGGGGCCAGCTCGCCAAGGGCTTCAAGACCCGCGCCAAGCACAAACCCAGCGATACATTCATCGTCCAGCGCCGCAAGGCCAAATCCAAGAACTAAGTCATGGCACGCTCCCTGAAAAAAGGCCCCTTCGTCGAGTGGAAGCTTCTCGACAAAATCGACCGGATGAACGACGCCGGCGCGAAAAAACCCATCAAAACCTGGTCGCGCCGCAGCACGATCACCCCGGACTTTGTCGGTCACACCTTCAACGTCCACAACGGCAAAACATTCATCCCCGTCTTCGTGACCGAGAACATGGTCGGTCACAAGCTGGGCGAATTTTCGCCGACCCGCATCTTTAAGAAACACGGTTCGCACACCGCAAAAGTGACAAAATAGAAAATGAGGGCTGTCGCCGTGGCGGCATCTCTCGCGTTCCTGTTGGCGCTCTCCGGAGCCTCGGCACGGGACGACGGATCTTTGACAGATTTTGAACCAGGCTCTCCGGGCCGGGAGGCATTCCTCCCCGAACCGGAGACCAATGATGTTGCCGCCCTCAAGGAAAAACTCCTCGTGGCCCAAGCCACGATCAAGAACCTTTCCGAAGGCATCGCCGCCGCCAATATGGAGGCGGAGATTTTCAAGCGCCAACTCGCGGAAACCCAACTCCGGCTGGAAGCGATCGGTTTGTCCAACGTGGACAACGACCCCTCCCGGTTGGAAGCCCGGCTGCTCCAAGCCATCCGCGAACTCCGCGTCCTGAAAGAGCAAAACCAGTCCGCCAGCGAACAACTCGTCCGCCTCAGCGAAGCGATCACGATCCTCGTGAAATCCTCCGACGGTCTCAAACCCGAGGCCCGCATGGATGTGGAAGCCGAGTTGCGAAAAACCGCCGAAATCCTCGGCACCGCCTCCGCCGCCACACCCGGCGCGGTTCCGGCGACGTTGCAGGACGCGATGGTGGTCGATTTCAAGGAAGACCTCTCGCTGCTCGTGGCCAACGTGGGATCGGTCCACGGCGTGAAAGTCGGAATGCCTTTCCGAATCCTCCGCGACGGTCAACCCATTGGAAACGCCAAAGTCATCGATGTGCGGGAACGCATCAGCGGGGCTGTGGTTCAGAATCTCGATCCGGAGGACATCCGGGTGGAAAAAGGCGACGCCCTCCAGGTGGACGCCCGAAAATAATTAAAAACCAACAAACGACATGCAGGTAAAATCCATTCACAGGTTCGCCAAGATCTCGGCCTTCAAGGCCCGCGAGGTCACACGCGCCATCCAAGGGCTTCCCGCCACGGACGCCTTGGACCTTCTGCGTTTCACTCCCAAGAAGGCGGCCGGTCTCATTCTCAAAACCCTCCGCAGCGCGATCGCGAACGCCGAGAACAACAACAGCCTGAATGTCAATGATCTCGTAGTTCAGGAAGCCGTCGTGGGTGAGGGGCCCACGCTGAAGCGCTTCCAGCCCAAGGCCCGCGGCAGCGCCGGTCCCATCCGCAAGCGCACCAGCCACATCCGTGTTGTTCTCACCGACGAGATCGAAATCGTCCGCCGCGAGGACAAACCCAAAAAGAAGAAACAAAAAACCACCAAGAAGGCCCCCGCGAAACCGGCGGCCGCCCCCGCCGAGACTGCTCCGGCGGCTGAAACCGAACCCGCCGCTCCCGCCGCGGAAACCAAGGACTAATCATGGGACAAAAAGTCAATCCAATCGGATTCCGCCTCCCCGTCACACGCGACTGGGGTTCACGCTGGTATGCCTCGCGCAAGGATTTCGCCGATTACCTCATCGCCGACGACAAAATCCGCACCGCTCTCAAGAAAAAACTCAAGCAAGCCGCCATCGCCCGCATCGTGATCGAGCGCGCTTGGAACAGCATCCGCGTGACGATCCACACCGCCCGCCCGGGTGTGGTCATCGGTCGCCGCGGCCAGGAAATCGAGAATCTCACCAAGGAAGTCAGCGACCTCGCCGACGGCAAGCAGGTCAAGATCGACATCGTGGAAATCAAAAATCCCGATCTCGACGCCCAACTCGTTGCCGAAAACGTCGCCGCCCAACTCGAGCGCCGAATCTCTTTCCGCCGCGCGATGAAGCGCGCCGTCCAGCTCACCATGGACCAAGGCGCCCTCGGCATCAAAATCCGCTGCGCCGGCCGTTTGGGTGGAGCCGAAATCGCCCGCACCGAGCGCTACCACGAGGGCATGGTTCCCCTCCATACCCTTCGCACCCCGATTGATTACGGGTTCGCCGAGGCCGAAACCGTCGCCGGAAAAATCGGCGTCAAATGCTGGATTTGCAAAAAGCCCGTGGAAGAGGCCGAGAAGCCGCAGGAAGCCGTGGTTCGCTCGAACCCCGCCCCGCAGCCCGCCGAACCCGCCAACGCCTGAGCCAACCAAACTAGGAGAACGTTATGCCATTGATGCCCAAACGCGTGAAGTATCGCAAGACCCAGCGGGGAAGCCGCAAGGGAATCGCTTCGCGCAACCTGTCGATCGATTTCGGCGAATTCGGCCTGCAAACCCTCGAGCGCGGTTGGATCACCAACACCCAGATCGAGGCCGCCCGTGTCGCCCTCACCCGTAACATGAAGCGCAAGGGCAAACTCTGGATCCGCATTTTCCCGGACAAATCCGTCACCGCCCGCCCGCCGGAAACCCGAATGGGTAAAGGCAAAGGCCAGCCCGAATATTGGGTCGCCGTGGTCCGCCCCGGCAACATCCTGTTCGAGTTGGACGGCATCTCGGAGACCATCGCCCGCGAGTCCCTGCGCCTCGCCGCGAACAAACTCCCGGTCCGCACCCGATTCCTCACCCGCCACCACGCCTCCTGATCGCGCCATGAAAATCAAGGAAATCCAGGAACTCACCGCCAAGGAACTCCTCGCCCGCAAACGCGAGCTCAAGGAGGAAATCTTCAACCTGCGCATCCAGCAGCAGAGCGGCCAACTCGAGAAGCCCCACCTCATCCGCGCCGCGCGCCGCAACATCGCCCGCATCGAAACCGTCCTCACCCGCAAAACCGCGGAGGCGTCCAAGAAATAACCAGCCATGGCAGAAACCACCGCTCCCGCTCCCGCCGCCTCCCGCCCGCTCCGCAAGGTCCGCGTCGGCGAAGTCGTCTCGAACAAGATGGATAAAACCATCGTCGTTCGCACGATCACCCGCGTCCCGCACCCGAAGTTCGGCAAGATCACCAAGCACGTGGCCAAGTTCCACGCCCATGACGAGAAGAACGAGGCCCAGATCGGCGACCGCGTCAGCATCATGGAAACCCGCCCGCTCAGCAAAACCAAGCGCTGGCGCCTCGTTGAAGTCCTCAAGCACTAATACCCAGCCATGATCCAGATCCGCTCACGCCTCGATGTCGCCGACAACACCGGCGCCCGCATGGCCACCATGATCGGTGTCATCGGCAAGGCCACTCCCACGGCCCAGATCGGCGACATCATCACCGCGAACGTCAAGGAGGCCTCCACCGGCGGCACCGTGAAAAAAGGCGATGTCGTCCGCGCCGTCGTCGTCCGCACCAAGCAACCCGTCCGCCGTCAGGATGGCTCCGCGCTCCGCTTCGACAGCAACGCGATCGTCATCATCGACAAGGACTCGAACCCCCGCGGCACGCGCATCTTCGGCCCCGTGGCCCGCGAGCTCCGCGAGAAAAACTTCATGAAGATCATCTCCCTCGCACCGGAGGTCCTATGAGCAAGCCCAAGTTCCACGTCCGCCGCGGCGACACCGTCGAAGTCATTTCCGGCAACCACAAGGGTGCCACCGGAAAAATCCTCGAGATCAAGCCCGCGAAGTCCCAAGTTGTCATCGAAGGAGTGCGCATGATCAAGAAACACCAGCGCAAATCCCAACAACACCCGAACGGCGCGATCCTCGAGCGCGAAGGTCCCATCCACATCTCGAACGTCAAACTCGTCGAGAAATCCGCCACCGACAAGAAGGCCAAGAAAGCCGCCTGATGCCTGCCATGACTCAAGAACCCGAACTCCTCACCGACTACAAGACGCGCGTCGTCCCCGCGCTCCGCGAGAAGCACGGCTATCAAAACGTCCACCAGATTCCCAAAATCTCGAAGGTCGTGATCAACACCTGCATCGGCTCCGCGCAGGACACCAAGGAGGCCCTCGAGATCGCCCGCACCGATCTCACCACGATCAGCGGCCAGCGTCCCGTCACCACCACGTCGAAAAAGGCGATCTCGAACTTCAAGCTCCGCCAGGACCAGGCCATCGGCGCCAAGGTCACCCTCCGCGGCCGCATCATGTATGAGTTCCTCGAGCGCCTCATCAAGACCGCCCTCCCGCGCATCCGCGACTTCCGCGGCGTGTCCGCCAAGGCCTTCGACGGCCAGGGCAACTACACCCTCGGCGTCGCCGACCA
Source organism: uncultured Chthoniobacter sp. (assembly GCA_964628505.1). GTDB lineage: Bacteria > Verrucomicrobiota > Verrucomicrobiia > Chthoniobacterales > Terrimicrobiaceae > UBA967. The sequence continues at coordinate 6,078 of CAZVPK010000004.1, read as the reverse complement.
ATCCATTTTCCCGGAAATCGAACTCGATCGAATCAAGAAAAACATCGGCTTCGATGTCACGATCGTCACCACCGCCCGCACGAACGCCGAGGCGAAATCCCTCCTGACCGAGCTTGGCATGCCCTTCGTGGACAAAGCCAAGAAACCCGCCGCGAAAGCCGCCGAACCCGCCGCCTGAACCCACGACTGCCATGAACGATCCCATCGCCGACATGCTCGCCCGCCTCCGCAACGCCACCGCGGCCGGTCAATCCTCCCTCACGCTTCCCTACTCGAAGCTCAAGAGCGACATCGCCCAAATCCTCAAGAAGGAAGGCTACATCAAGGAGACCGAACTCGTCACCGAGGGCGGCCACCAAGCGATCAAAATCCAAACAAAATTTGTCAACAAAACCAGCGCCATCTCCGGTCTCAAGCGCGTGAGCCGTCCGGGTCTGCGCCGCTACGTGGGTGCCGGGGAAATCCCCCGCGTCCTCGGCGGCATGGGCATCGCCGTCCTCTCCACCCCGCGCGGCATCCTCACCGGTCACGAGGCGCGCAAACAAAAAGTCGGCGGGGAACTCCTCGCCTACGTCTGGTAAGCCATGTCACGCATCGGTAAAAAACCCGTCTCCATTCCTCCGAAGGTCAAAGTGGCCGTCAATCCCGGGGGCTCCGTTCTCGTGGAAGGCCCCAAGGGCAAGCTCGAGTGGAAACTTCCCGCCTCCATCACCGCCAAGGTCGAAGGCGAACAGATCAACATCGAACGCGCCGGCGAAAACCGCGAAGACAAGGCCCTCCACGGCCTCTCCCGCGCGCTCCTCGCCAACATGGTCACCGGCGTCACCAACGGCTTCAAGCGCGACATGGAAATCCACGGCGTCGGCTTCAAGGCCGCCGTCCAAGGCAAGGTCCTCAACCTCAGCCTCGGAAAATCCCATCCGATCCTTTTCGACATTCCCGAAGGTGTGAAGATCACCGTCGCCGAAAACACCAAAATCTCCATCGAGGGCATTGACAACCAAATCGTGGGTCAATGCGCCGCGAACATCCGCGCCTTCTACCCGCCGGAGCCCTACAAGGGCAAAGGCGTGCGGTTCGCCGGCGAACAACTCCGCCGCAAGGAAGGCAAAACCGTCCAATAAGCCATGTCCGCCACCGACAAACGCAAACTCCGCCACACCCGCCTTCGCAAAAAACTCGCGGGAACCCCGTCCCGCCCCCGCTTGGCCGTCCACTTTTCGGGCCGCCATATCACTGCGCAGGTCATCGATGACACCGTTGGCAAGACCCTCGTTTCCGTTCACACGACCGAAACCGAAGTCCGCTCGAAAACCAACGCCCGCGCCAACGTGGCCGCCGCCACCGCCGTGGGCAAACTCGTCGCCGAGCGCGGATCCGCTCAAAAGATCACCCAAGTCGTTTTCGACCGCGGCGGTTTCAAATACCATGGCAAAGTCAAGGCCCTGGCCGACGCCGCCCGCGAAGGCGGATTCCAATTCTAAGATCATGCCTCCGAAACCCAGCAGAGAGAGAAAACAATCCCGTCCCGACACTCCGCGGGAACCCAAGGAAACCACCGAAAAAGTGGTTTTCATCAACCGTTGCGCCAAGGTCGTCAAAGGCGGACGCCGCTTCAGCTTCAGCGCCCTCATCGTCTCCGGCGACCAGAAAGGCAAAGTGGGCGTCGGTTTCGGAAAAGCCAATGAAGTGAGCGAAGCCATCCGCAAGGCGACCGACGCCTCGAAGAAGCGCATGGTCAAAATCGCCGTTCAGGAAAACACCATCCCGCACGAAGTGACCGGGGAATTCGGCGGAGGCCGCGTCCTTCTGCGTCCCGCCTCGCCGGGAACCGGCGTCATCGCCGGCGGTGGAGTCCGCGCCGTCCTCGAGGCCGTGGGCATCCGCGACGTCCTTGCCAAATCCCTTGGCTCCAGCAATCACGCAAACGTGGTCAACGCCACCATCGCCGCCCTGTCCCAACTCCGTCCGAAAGAGGAAATTTTCAAACTCCGCGGGAAAACCCTTCGCAAACCCGCCCCGGCCGCCGAAGCCGCCCCGGCTGTGGCCGCCGAACCCGTCGCCGCCTGATTAGACCATGAGACTTCACACGCTCAAACCCAATCCCGGTGCCAAGCACCGCCGCAAGCGCCTCGGTATCGGCGAAAGCTCCGGCAAGGGCAAGACCTCCGGCAAGGGCCACAAAGGCCAAAAAGCCCGCTCCGGCGGATCCATCCGCCCCGGTTTCGAAGGCGGCCAGATGCCGATCTACCGCCGTCTTCCCAAGCGCGGCTTCAACAACGCGGCGTTCAAGACCGTTTACGGCGTCGTCAACCTCGACACCCTCGAGAAAAATTTCAACGCCGGCGAATCCGTCACCGAAGCCGCCCTTCGCAAACTCGGCCTCGTCAAGGGCCGTTTCGACGGAGTCAAAATTCTCGGCCGCGGCGAGATCACCAAGTCCCTCACCATCGAAGTGGACGAGGTCAGCGAATCCGCCCGCGCGAAAATCGAGAAAGCCGGAGGCAAAGTCGTCCTCCCCAAAGCCGAGGCCGCCTGAAGTGACCGGTTGCGCAGTTTCCACGGTGAAAAATTCCGCCCGCCCGGGCCAATGACATGATCACCGCGTTCGCGAACATTTTCAAAATCCCGGAACTCCGCACCCGCGTCCTCTTCACGCTCGCGGCGATCATCATCGTCCGCGCCGGATCCTCGATCACCACCCCCGGCGTCAATGCCGAGGTTCTTCGCCAGTGGTTCATCGACACCGCCGATGCCGCCGCCGCCGGGGGCGTGGCCGCCCTCTTCAACCTCTTCAGCGGCGGCGCCCTCTCGAATTGCGCGATCTTCTCGCTCGGCGTCATGCCGTTCATCAGCGCCTCGATCATGCTCCAGCTCCTCACCGCGGTGATCCCCCGCCTGGGCAAGCTCTCCCGCGAGGACGGCGGTCGTCAGAAAATCATGCAATACACGCGATACACCACGATCGCGCTTTGCATTTTCCAAGCCTACTTGCTGGCCCGTTCCTTTGAGGTTCCCCAATCGAATCCCTTCCTCCCCGGAATCATGGATACGATCAACAAACTCGGCATGCCGCTCGTTTCCACGCCGGGCATCGGGTTCCAGTTGCTCACGATCATCACCATGACCGCCGGCACACTTCTCCTCATGTGGCTCGGCGATCAAATCACCGAGCGAGGCATCGGCAACGGCATGTCGATCATCATCACCGTCGGCATCCTCGCGCAGCTTCCCGCCGGCCTCATCCAGGCCTGGCGCACGTTCGTTCCCAGCGGAGCCGAGGCCCAGAGCGCCATGAGCCCTGTGGTTCTGGTTCTGATGATCGCCTTCCTGCTCTTTGTCATCGCCGCCGTCATCGCGGTCACGCAGGCCCAGCGAAAAATCAGCGTCCAATATGCCAAGCGCGTTGTCGGCCGGAAGGTCTATGGCGGCCAAACCCAATACATGCCGCTCAAGGTCAATTACGCCGGCGTCATGCCGATCATCTTCGCCCAAGCGATTCTCCTCTTCCCCTCGACCATCCTCAACATGGCCTTCCCCGGTGTCGGCTGGGCCCAGGATTTGTCGAACCTCCTCACCTACGGCTGGCTCCACTACGTGTTCTACGCGCTGATGATTTTCTTCTTCAGTTATTTCTGGGTCGCCACGCAGTTCCAGCCCGTCCAGATCGCCGACGACCTCAAAAAATACGGCGGCTTCATCCCCGGCGTCCGTCCCGGCAAGCCCACCGCCGACTTCCTCGATTACACCATGACGCGCCTGACCTTCGCCGGCGCGCTCTTCCTCACGGTCATCGCCGTCCTTCCGCAGCTCCTCAGCCAAAGCATGCAGGTCCCCTACATGACCTCGCAATTCTTCGGCGGCACCGGTCTTCTCATCATCGTGGGCGTCGTGCTCGACACCATGCGCCAGGTAGAAACCCACCTCCTCCAGCGCCACTACGACGGATTCCTCCGCAAGGGCCGCATCCGCAGCGCCCAGGAATCGCGCAGCCGCATCGGCTCCGGCCAGGTCCTCAGCGACAAGACCATCGTCCTCATGTGGGCCGGCGCCGGCATCCTCGTCATCGCGGGCGTGACCATTTACTTCGCGTCGCGCTTCTAGGCGATTCCGTCCCTTGAAAAACCGCGTCGCCCATCTCGTTTCGCCGACCCCCGGTTTCTCCAACCCGATTCCCGCTGACGCGCGTCCATGATTTCGATCAAACGCCCGCAGGAAATCGAAAAAATGCGCCAGGCCGGCGAGACCGCCTCCTGGATTCTCCAGGAACTCGCCGACATGATCGCCCCCGGCGTCACCACCGGCGAAGTCGACCACCGCGCCTCCCAACTCATGTCCGAAGCCGGAGTCCGCAGCGCCTTCCTCGGCTACAAAAAATTCCCCGGCCACATTTGCATCAGCGTGAACGAGGAAATCGTCCACGGCATCGGCGGCCCCCGCCGCATCGCCTATGGCGACGTCGTGAAAATGGATGTCGGCATCATCCGCGACGGATGGATCGGCGACAACGCCACCTCCGTCCCCGTCGGCATCATCGATCCCGACACCGAGCGCCTTCTCACCGTCACCGAGCGCATCCTCCACGGCGCGCTCCAACTCGCCCGCCCGGGCAACCGCGTCGGCGACATTTCCCATTTCATCGAATCCGAAGCCCACAAAAACGGCTTCAGCGTCGTGCGCGAATTCGTCGGCCACGGCGTCGGACGCCGCCTCCACGAGGATCCCCAGATCCCCAATTTCGGCAAACGCGGCACCGGCGCGAAACTCAAGGCCGGCATGACCCTCGCCATCGAACCCATGATCAACATGGGCACCGAAAAAGTTCGCATCCTTTCCGACAAGTGGACCGCCGTCACCGCCGACGGCCTTCCCTCCGCGCATTTCGAGCACACCGTTCTCGTCACCGACCACCAACCCGAAGTCTTGACATGGCCAAGAAAGACGCTATCGAAGTAACCGGCAAAGTCGTCGAGTTGCTGCCGAACACCATGTTCAGGATTGAACTGGAGAACGGCCATCGTGTGCTTGCCCACATCTCCGGCCGGATGCGCATGCACTTCATTCGCATTCTCCCCGGCGATCGGGTCATGTTGGAAATGTCGCCCTACGATTTGACCAAGGGCCGCATCACCTACCGCCACAAGGATTCGTCGTCACCTCAACCAACACCAAGAACATGAAAGTCCGAGCCTCCGTCAAAAGATTGTGCGAAGCGTGCAAGATCGTTCGCCGCAACAACGTCATCCGCGTGGTTTGCAAAAACCCGCGCCACAAACAAAAACAGGGCTGAGCCCGCAACCCGAAAAACCAAATACCATGCCCCGCCTACTTGGAGTCGACATTCCCGGCGACAAACGCATCGAGGCCTCGCTGCCCTACATCTACGGCCTCGGCCCCAGCAATTCGAAAAAGGTCCTTGAACAGGCCAACATCGATCCCAACATTCGCGCCAAGGACCTCACGCCCGAACAACTCAACGCCATCATCGGCGCGATCAACGCGAACAAGATTCCCATCGAAGGCGACCTCCGCCGCGAAGTCCAGGGCAACCTCAAGCGCCTCCAGGCCATCAACTGCTACCGCGGCATCCGCCACCGCCGCGGCCTTCCCGTGCGCGGCCAGCGCACCGGCACCAACGCCCGCACCCGCAAAGGCCCCCGCAAAACCGTCGGCGTCCAGCGCAACAAGGATGCCAAATCCGGCAAAGTCTAATCCCGCAATTCACTGAACCATGAGCGAAGAAAACCAAACACCCGCCGCCGAGCCCGCCGCTCCGGCCCCCGCCGCCGAAACCCCGGCCGTTGAAACCCCGGCCGCCGCCGCCCCTGCCGCCACCGCCGAGGCCGCTCCCGCCAAAAAAGCCCCGGCCAAAAAAGCCGCCCCGAAAGCCAAGAAAGGCGCCGCCGCCGCCACCGAGGCGCCCGCCAGCGGAGCCCCCTCCGCCGCCAGCATCTCGCTCGACGACACCATCGAGCCCGTCAAAATCGTCAAGGCCAAAGGCAGCAAAGGCGTCACCCAAGGCATCGCCCATGTCCAAGCCAGCTTCAACAACACCATCGTCAGCATCACCGACCTCCG
>CAZVPK010000003.1:0-38638 GCA_964628505.1 uncultured Chthoniobacter sp. | reverse complement strand
CCAAGGCCAAACGTTCGTCTTTCCCGTGGAACGAAGGCGCTGGCGCGCGGGTTTTTCCAGGGCCGAAGCGGCCTTCACCGCCACGCCGATTCCGCTCCGAAAACCGCCCCCCGGTCCGCCCCTGCCGGCCGTTTCAGGCGGCCGGCTGCGGCGCGGAAAAATCCACCCAGAACGGCTCGAGATCCCCCTCGTCGGTGAGCATGAGCACCCGGCACACGCGGCACCGTTTTCTCGACTCCATCAAATGCCTCCGCGCCTGCGGCAGGTTGCCCAACTGGCACTCGCAACAGGCCAGGTGGAAATGCAACAGCGCCTCGTCGGGAAACCGCTCCACCGCCTCGAGCAGAAGCACCCGCGCGCTCGCGATCGAATCCGACTGCCGCAGCGCGACCGCCCAATCGATCCAGCGGTCGACATTCTCCGGCTCCGCCTCCCAGAGGCGCGCCGCCACGGACTCCATCGCCTCCCACTCCTCCTCGGCCCGGTGGATTTCCATCAGCATCGTGAGCCCCTCGAGGCCGGTCTTCGCGCGGGCCGGCAGACTCTCGAATTCGCGCAGGGCGTCCGGGACCATTCCCAGCTCCAGATAACCCTCCGCCGCCAACAGGATTTTTTTCGAATCGTCGTCGATCATGGTTTCTCCTTTCGCTGCCTACTGGAGAAATCGACCGGATTCGCCGGGACTTTAATTTCCGCGGCGCGCGTCAAAACGCCTCAGGGCGCGAGCTGCCTCGAGAGCCGCCGGATCGCCAGCACCATTCCGGGATCGCACACCCGCAACAGGGCGCGGTAGACGGGCAGCACCACGCGCCGCCTCAACACCCGCTCCGGCCAGTGCGGCAGCAGGGCCGCCACCCTCAGCGGATACAAATGCAGGGCGCGTCCGTCCGCCATCCGGCACTGGGCCTTGATCCCGGGCTCGAGCACCCCGATCGCCCCCGCCTCCTCCGCCGCCTCCATCAAGGCGACCTCCTGGCGCGTCATGCCTTTTTCCAGTCCACCCTTCGGCACGATCCAGCGGGTGCCCGAGGAACTCGTGACGAGCACAAGGTGGAGGATTCCGTTGCGGAAAAGGAAAGGCAGGGCCCCGGCCTGCGAGCGTCCGTTTCGCGGCGGGGGGATGCCGTGCAACGCCAGATGCGCGTCGGAATATTCGTCCAGCCCCGTCGTCTCGGCTCCCGCGAAACCGGGGGGCACGAACGCCTCCGCCTCGGCCTTTGTCGGAAAGGAAAAAACCGCCATCGACACCTCCGAGTCCGCGCAGGCGATCGACTCGATGCGGAAATCGCGCCCGGCCTCGCGCACGGGCCGCGATTTTTTTTGAATCCGGCACCCCTCGGCCGTCTTCCACAGGGTCTCGAACGCCGCCGCGCCGAGCGGCACGGTGGTTTCGCGAAGCAAACGCCCGCGCCCCTCGCGCAGCAGCAGGAAACGGTCCCGGCCGCGCCTCGCGACGAAAATTTCCCGGCTTCCGCCCGCGTCGAGGCATCCCAGGTGAAGCGGAGGGGACGCCTCGCGCCCGCCCGCCGGCATCTCGCGCCGGAGCAAAAAGCGTCTTTCGATTTTATCCGGATTTTTCACCAATGGGCCGTTCCTCTCGAACTTGTCTCCATCATGCCGGCACGGCCCGGCGCCGTCGATTCCTCAAATCATCGAACCCTCCGGCCCCCAATCCCATGCGAAACCAAGGATTGCCACGTTGCGATTCTTCATGCAGTTTCAAACCTCAAAAAATTTTCCGGCATGGACACCAACCAACCCACTCCATCGAACGAAGTCATGAACGGCGACGAGGCGGCCGTTTTCCTCCAGATGCCCAAGTCCACGCTTCTCAAGCTCTGCAGCGAAGGCCAGTTGCCGGGTGTGAAGGTGGGCCGCCAATGGCGTTTCCACCGCGACGCGCTCGAAAAATGGAAAAACGACCGCGCCGGAACCCCGGAGGATTTGCCGACCGGGGAACCTCCCGCGGCACCGCCCGCCTCCCCCGATTTCCAGGAGAATCTCGGCAAGGCCGAGGCCCGCATCGAAAAAACCATCCCGCCCGTGGTCGAGGAAATCGTCGGCTCCGTGGGGGATGACGATTTTGACGCCACCGGCGAGGTGGTGGAACTCGAGAGCGTTTCCGAGGGAGTCGGCGAAGTGCGCGAACTCGAGGAAACTCCCGAATCCGACTTCAAGCCGGGTCGCCGCACTCCCGCCGCCCGCTCGGCGTCCGCCCTCGAATTGATGGCCCAGATTTCCGACAAATCCCAGGGCCGCCGCGGAAAGGCCGGCCGGGCCAAGATTCCCACCGCGCCGTCGAAAACCCCGCCGCCCAAGCCGGCCGCGGAAACAGCCCGCGCGACGTCCCGCGAGACCCGGCCCGATGATGGAGCCGTCGAAGTCTCCCGGCCCTACAGCCGCCAGGCCGCCGCGGCTCCCGCTCCCCGTCCGCCCGCCCGCGGCGGATCCGGCGGCGGCCTCCAAGCGGTCAAGAAACTCGCCTACTGGATTGTGGTCCTTGTCGTCCTCGCCCTTGCCGGCATCGGGGTGAAGAGCATGCTCGTTCCGGTCCCCACCCTTCCCGTGGCCTCGACCGAAACCGCGGCCCAAGACGTCCCCGCTTTGCCGGAATTCCAAGTCGTCTACCGCCACAACGAGGAGGAGGATCTCAAGCAGGACAACCTCGCCGTGCCCACCCCGCCCGCCGCGGAGCCGGCCGAACCCGCCGCGGCCGTGACGACCTCCACACCGATGGAAACCGTCGCCTTGCAGGCTCCCCCCGCCCCGCCGACCGCTCCCCAAGCGCCCGCCGCCGCCCAGGAGGGCGGACAGCAACCGGCCGTTCCCATCACCACCGCCCCGCCCGTCAATCGCGGCCTCGAGGCGATCAACCGCATCCTGCCCGTGCTGTTTGAACTCTCCGGCACCACGATCACCAGCAACAACAATGAAATCCGGATCACCTTCCAGGAGGGAATCTTCACCTCCGGCATCACGGTCGGCCAAAGCGGACGCGCCCAACTCGGCCGTGTCGCCGAGTTCCTCAAGGCGAACGCCCCCGACTTCTGGGTGATCATCGAGGGACAGACCGACAGCCAGGCGGTCCGCTCCGGCTCGCCGTTCCGCGACAACTACACGCTGGGACTCCGCCGCGCCGTCGCGGCCACCGAAGTCATGCGCGCCGACTCCCAATTCCCGACGGACCGCCTGCTCGCCAGTTCGGCGGGGGGATTGACGCCTCCCTTCCCGGAGAACGAGCCCGGTTCGGCCGCGCGCAACCGCACGGTCATCCTGCGCCTCGTCCCGAGGATCGTGGATTGAAGTAAGAACGGGGCATGGTCGTCCCGACCTTGCAAACGCAAGGTCCCGCACCTCACAGGCAACCTTCACACACACGTCGTCCCCGGGAGGGCCCTGCTCGTCAGGGCCGCGTCGGCGTGGTTGCGCACATCTCTCCGGTCCCGACAAGCGGGACCCTTCTCGTCGCATTCTTTCAGCGGCTCCGGCCGCTTCCAGCCTGCTTCAGCGCTTGAACACGGCTGCGGCGAGGGGGGACATTTCGATCACCAGCGTCCCGTTTTCCCATCGCATCGGAATGGTCGCGCCGTCGGAAGTGAAGACGGCGTTGCTTCCGGCGGTCCACCCGTCGGGCGCGGGAATTCGAATCGTGCGCGGCTCGTCGTGCCGGCAGAGGACAGTCAGGATTTGCTCCGAATCCTTCGCGCGAAGGAACGCCACCGTGTTGTCGCCGTCATCGGTGTTCAACCACCGGAAATCGCCGTGGCTCAGCACGGGATTGTCGCGCCGCAGCGCGATGGCCGCGCGGTAGAAGGCGTGCACCGTCTCGTCGAACGCAACCGGCGAGGGGTTTTCCACGCGGCGTCCGTCCGGTCCGATCGCCTCGGCGTCGTAAACGAGATCGGGCCAGACCATCGGCTTGCGGCAGTCCGGATCGTTCGCCCCCCACATCCCGGCCTCGGCTCCGTAATAGACAAAGGGCACGCCGACATAGGTCATTTGCAGGACCACGCCCATCCGCAGCAGCCTCCAAGCGCGCTCGCCGGGCTTTTGCCAGCGGTAGTCCGGATTTTTCCCCGGGGAAACGGAATCCGAAACGGCCAGGTCGAACTCCTTCTCCTTGATGTAAACCGTGTCCCAGTTTTCGTTCGCCGCGGCGGAGGCCGCGCGAGGCGTGTCGTGCGAGTCGAGCAGGTTTTGCAATCGCCGCGCGTTGAACTCCGGCCACTCGCCGCGCGTGCGGTCGAGCCGCTCGACGAATTTCGAGGGCGGAAACGTGTTGTTGAAAATCCATCCCTTCACCGGCATCGCGAATCCCTCGTAGTTCATCGTTGCGTCGAAGTTCCCGCCGAGCGTGACATGCGTGGGGCTCACCCAGATTTCGGTGACCGTGTAGGCCGAGGGATTGATTCCGTGCACGAGCGCGTTCCAGTCGCGCCAAAAGCCGTTCGGCACCATCCACGAGACGTCCAACCGCCAGCCGTCGATGCCGTCCGAGGGATCGCCGTCCCCGTCCGGATCCATCCAGCGCCGCGTGATGTCCATGATGTATTTTTTCGGACCGGGCGCGAGGTCGCCCTCGCCGTCCTTCCAGACCTCGGCGAACTCGGGCATCTGGCGGATCCCGTGCCATCCCGCGATGACCGTCTCGTTCTCCGGCGTGCCGGGGTCGTCCCACGATTCAACGGTCATCCAATCCGCAAACCGCGAGGCGCGGCCATTTTCCATGATGTCGCGATAGGCGAAGAATTCCGTGCCCGCGTGGTTGAAGACGCCGTCGATGATGACCCGCATCCCGCGCGCGTGGGCTTGTTTGAGGACCTCCAGAAACAACTTGTCGGCGGCGGTCCATTTCCAGGTCTTCGGATCCTCGGTCTCCGAGCGGATGATCGCGAGATCGCCTGCGGGATCGGGACCGAAGGTCGGCTCGATGTGGTGGAAGGCGTCGATGTCGTATTTGTGGTGCGAGCGCGAGGCGAAGACCGGGTTGAGGTAGAGCGCGGTGACGCCGAGCTCCTTCAGGTAGTCGAGCTTGTCGAGGATGCCCTGGAGATCGCCGCCGTAGCGCCGCTCGCCCACAGTCCAATAAAAATTGTCGCCGCGCGACTGCTCCCACGCATCGCGGGCATACCAGTCGGACTCCCACGCGCGCAGCCTCCAGGAATTCGGCGCCCACTGCTTGCCGTCCAGGTCCTCGCGCCCGGGATCGTTGGAAGGATCGCCGTTGCGGAAGCGCTCGGGAAAAATCTGATACCAGATCGCGCTCTCCTGCCAGGCCTTCGGATCGCCGCTCCCGGCGGAGGCGGCAGGGGGTTTTTTACAGGCCGCGAGCGCGGCGGCGAGGAGGAGGGCCGAGACGGTCCGGGAAATCATGGGGATTGTTTTTTCTTGAGTTTGAGGCGGAGGAAAGTCGGAACGTCGAGGTCTTCGCCCTCGACGATCGTGGGCTCGATTTTTTCAAAGCGACCCCGCGCGACGGGTTCGAGTTGCAGGACGTCCTGCTTCACCTTCGGAGCTTTCGCGGGCGGAGTTTCATGGCCGAACAAATCCGGCGAGGGGGGGGCGGCGGGCTTCGGTTCGGAGGCGGGTGCGGACTCGACGGGTTTTTCAACCGGCGCGGGAACCCGCTTGGTTTCCACGCCGGTGCGGCCGACCACGGTGACGATGAGCGGACCCGCGGAATCGCCCGACGCGCCAACGCCGAGACACAACTGCGCGGCGGGCGACGCGGCTTTCGAAAGTTCGGTCATGATCGAGGCCACTTCCTCGAAGGTCGTTCCGGAGGGACCCGAGACGTGGACAAGAATTTTTCCCGCCTCGTGCAGGAGAAGTTCGCGGTCGAGCAGCGGACTCCGCAGCGCTTGGGCGACCGCCTCGCTTGCGCGCTCCGCGCCCTCGGCCTCGCCGCATCCGAAAAGACAACTCCCCCGCCCCGCGCGGAGCACCGAGACCACATCGTTCACCGCGACAGGCAGCGGACCGGATTCCGTAAGGATGCGCGCCAAACCGCTCACCGCCTGAAAGAGCAGCCCATCGCACGCGGCGAACGTCTCGCCCACCTCGGCAAGGGGCTCCACGAGTTCGGACATCCGGTCGTTTTCAAAATGCACCAGGGCGTCGGCGTGGCGACCGATTTCGTCGAGGGCGTCCTTCGCCTGCTGCGCACGGCGGCGGCCTTCGAATCGAAAAGGCGAGGTGGCGACCACGGCGACAAACGCGCCCGCGTCCCGGCCCATCCTGGCCAGAAGCGGAGCGACGGCGCTGCCGGTTCCGCCGCCGAGGCCGACGCAGAGAATGAGCACATCGGTCCCGTTCGCGGCCTGGCGCAGGCCGTCCATCGATTCCTTGGCGGCATCGAGTCCCGTCTCGGGATCGCCGCCCGCGCCCAGTCCGTGCGTGGTCATCGGACCGAGGATGGTTTTTCGCGCGGCGGTCGAGGCGTTGATCGATTGCTGGTCGGAGTTCATCGCCACGGTTTCGAGCGCGAGGTCCGCGCGCGCGGCGATCCGGTCGGCGATGTGGACTCCGGCGTTTCCGATCCCGACAAGGCGAAGGGTCGGATTTTTTGGAACGTCGCGGTGTCTGGGATAGGGGCTCATCCGAGTTTGAAGTTGAAGATTTTGGTGACCTTTTCGAGGAGCGACTCGGGCGGCATGCCGGAGTGGACCGCCTGCGCGTATTTGACGAGCCCGAGGCAGGTGGAGAGCTGGGGGTTCTGGAACGCCGAGGTCGGTCCGGAGACGTCGTGCGCGTGGGCGAGGTTCACCGGCGCGTCGAACACCGTCTCCGCCACCTCGCGCACGCCGCGCAGGAGGCTGCAGCCGCCGGTGAGCAGGACGCCGGCGCCGAGGAGATGCTCGGGAACCTGCTCCTGGATTCGCTTGCGGACGATCGTGAACAACTCCGCCACGCGCGCATGGATGATCATGTTCAGCATCTCGCGGTCGATTTCCTTTCCGCTGAAACCCGTGTCGTTCTTGAGCGTGATCTTGTCGCCGGGCGCGATGTTGTCGACGAGCGCGGATCCCTCCTCGATCTTGAGCTTCTCGGCGCGCGTGATCGGAATGCGCAGGCCGATGCAAAGGTCGTTCGTGATGTGGTCGCCGCCGAGGGCGATGACTCCGCTGTGCCGCACCGCCCCGTCGAGGAACACGACGTAGTCGGTCACGCCGCCGCCGATGTCGACCACCGCGACGCCCGCCTGTTTCTGCGCCTCGTCGAGGACGACCTGCGAGGCGGCGATGGAATTCGCGACAACCTCCTCGACCTCGATCCCGAATTCCTTCACGCAGCGGATCGTGTTTTGAATCCGCGTCATCACGCCGTGCACGATGTGGTAGTCGGCCTCGAGCCTGGTTCCGAGCATGCCGAGCGGATCGACCACGCCCTCCTGGCCGTCCACGTAGTAGCGCTGGACGATGGAGTGCAGGATCACGTTCTCCTTGGGAATCGTGATTTCCTTGCCCTTCAACTCGACGTCGCCGATCTCCTTGTCGGTGATCTCGGTTTCCTCGGGCATCGTGACCGAACTGCGGTTGTTGTAGCTTTGCAGGTGGCTGCCGGTCACCGCGAGCCAGACGCTGGAAATCTCGTGGTCGCTCCGCTCCTCGGCGTCGGCCAGCGCGTCGTGAACGCACTTGGAGGCGTTTTGAAAGTCGATGATCTCGCCTTTTCGGACGCCGCGCGAGGGGCTCTCGCCGACTCCGAGCAGGCGGATGTCTCCGTCGCGGCGGCACTCGGCGACCACCGCGCACACCTTCGTGGTTCCGATCTCGAGTCCGACATGGATTTTTTCCTTGGGCATCGGTGTCAGTGGCGTTTGGGTTTTTGGGTGGCGGGAAGAGCCTTCGCCGCCTTCTCGGGAAGCGAGGCCATCACAAACTTGACCGGGGTGTTCTTGGCGACCATGAGGTTCACGGAATCGAGTTCGCGGCCGGTGTCGCGGCAGTGGACGAGCAGGCGCTCGAGCTTGTCGAGTTGCGTGTCGAATCCGGCGGTGCCGAACCGCACCCGGGCGTTGTGGTCGGTGAGCGCGTCGATGCAATACCCCCTGGAAATGTCGAGCGAGCGGATGCGAAGAAGGGATTCCGGACGCGAGGCGGCCTCGTCGAGCAGGGCAAGGGCTTTTTTCAGGTCGTCGTGTTGGAGCGCGTTCCCCTCCATCACTCCCGCGGTGTCCACACCGTGGATCACAGGCAGGGAGTGGAATTCCGGGGGAATCAGGCGCGGACGCATGAGAAAGCCCGAGGCGTCCACCAGCATCATCGAGGCGGGATCGTAGGGTTCGCCGGGATTTCCGCCCACGGAAACCCAGGCGACGGGAACGCGGGAAACAAGGGTCGCACGCACCCTGTCGGGCAGGATTCTTTCGATCGAGACATCCTCCACCATCGGGATCGCGCGCAGTTGGCGGTCGGCCGCGGCGATATCGATCTTGAAAATGTTCAACCCCTCGGCGAGGCCGCTTTCGGCGCGGAAATCCCCGGGGGTGAGGATTCCATCGAGGTCGAGTTCCATCGACGAAACCGTGTAGGCGGGATTCGAAAAGAAAAACCGGTCGAGCACGATGCCGATGCCCAGCCACGCGGTTCCGCAGAACAGGAGGAGGGCGAGGACGCCCGCCGAGAGGCCCATGAACAGCCGCTGCCGCTTCCGGCGGGCGGTGGCCGCCCGCATTTTGACATTGAGCACGCGCTGACCCGCGGGGGTGCGGCGCATCGAATGTCCTCTCCGGGCGATGCTCATGGGGACCTCGATTTCTCCAGGGAAAGCCCCGCGATCTCCTCGCAGAGCGCCGCGAAATCCAAGCCCGCCACCGCGGCGGCCTTGGGAAGAAGACTGGTTTCCGTCATCCCCGGGATGGTGTTGACCTCCAGCACGAAGGGGCGGTTTTGCGCATCGAGCAGGACATCGACGCGCGAGTAAACCCGGAGGCCCAGAGCGCGGTGGGCCGCGATGGCGGCCGCCTGCACGGCCATGGTGGCGGCCTCTTCGAGACGCGCGGGACAAAAATAGTCGGAGTTCCCCTTCGTGTATTTGTTCTCGTAGCTGTAAAAATCCACCTTGGGCACGATCTCGACAACCGGCAGGGCCACGTCGCCGACGATCCCGACGGTGAGCTCCCGGCCGGAGACAAATTCCTCGATCAAAACCTCGCGATCCCGCGCGAAGCAGTCGGCAAGCGCCTCGGGGAGTCCTCCGGACTCCTTGACGATGTGGACTCCCACGCTCGATCCCTCGCGCGGAGGCTTCGCAACCAAGGGCAGCGGAATGCTTGGATTTTCTCCGGCATGCAGAATTTCCCATTTCGCGTGCGGAACCCCGGCCGCGTCGAAGCGGCGCTTGGTGGCGATTTTGTCGAAGGCGAGACGGCTGCCCGCGGCGTCTTCTCCCGTGTAGGGAATTCCAAGCCCGTCGAGGATGGACTGCAAATCGCCGTCCTCTCCGAAGGTCCCGTGGATCATGTTGAAAACCAGATCGGGAGAGGCCGGCAGGTCGATGTCCCGTCCGGTGACGTCGATTTCAACGACACGGGCGCCGAGTTGGCACAGCGCGTTGGCGACGGCCGCGCCGGAGTTCAAGGAGACATCCCGCTCCTTGCCGGGCCCGCCTTTCAGGAGCGCGACGGTTTTTCCGTTCAAAATTCCCTGATGTTTTCTGGTCATGATTCGATTCCCACAATTTGGACCTCGGTTTCGAGCTGGATGCCACGGCCCGCGAGGGCGGCGGCTTTGATTTCTTCGATGAGCGTCAGCACGTCGGCGGCCGAGGCGCCGCCATCATTGACGATGAAATTTCCATGGACTTCGGAAACCTTCGCACCGCCCGAGCGGTGCCCCTTGAGACCGAGTTCCTCGATCAATCGCCCGGCGGGAATTTCCGTCGGATTCTTGAAAATGCATCCCGCGCTCGCGGCCACGGGCTGGCTGGTTCGGCGCTTTTCCATCGACGCAGCCATGAGGGCGTCGATCGACGCCGCCTCCCCGGGCTCGCCGCGCAACACGGCGGAGAGCGCGAAATTTTTCCGGAGCGTCGGCACATTGCGGTAGTGGACCTCCATCTCGGCCGGAGTTTTTGTGAAAATGTTTCCGTCCTGGTCGCAGAACCGCACGCGCACGACCTGGTCGAAGGTTTCGACGCCCATTGCGCCCGCATTCATGCGGAGCCCGCCGCCGAGGTTTCCGGGAATTCCCTCCATCCACTCGAATCCGGCGATGCCGGCGTTCCGCGCGACCGCGCTGAGTTGTTTGAATTTCACGCCCACGCCGGCGGTGATTTCCGCGCCCTCGACGGAATGACGCTGGAACTCGCCGCGCGCGAGATGAACGACCACGCCGGGGATTCCACCGTCGCGCACAAGCAGGTTGGAACCACGGCCCATCACCATCAACGGAATCGATTCGTCGAAACAAAATCTGACGAGGTCCGCGAAGCCTTCCTCGGTTTCCGGTTCGGCCCAGAATTGAGCAGGTCCGCCCACGCGCATCGTCGTGTGTTTGGAAAGCGGTTCGTAAAGTTTGATCCGGCCCGGACCCATGTTGTCCAAAAGTCGGGCGCGCGTTTCGAGGTCGGCGGCGAGGCGGCGTCCGGCCTCGTGGATGTTTCCCGCTCCGAGGCTGAGAACAAGATCGCCGTCGTCCAACACCGCGCCGGCGGCCTCGTGGATTTTCGCAACCGAAGGAACGAAGCGAACAGAAGCATGACCCGCGGCGGTCGCGGCATCGACGAGGGTTTGACCGCTCACGCCGGGAATCGGCGTTTCGCTGGCGGGGTAGATGTCGGAGACGAAGACATGCTCCGCGTGCCGGAACGCCTCGGCGAACGAGTCCTTGAGCGCCTGCGTGCGGGTGTATCGGTGCGGTTGGAACATCACCACCACGCGGCGGAACGATCCGGTGCGGGCCGTCGCCAGCGTGGCCGCGATCTCGGTGGGATGATGGCCGTAATCGTCCACCACCATCGGCGGACCTTGGTGGAGAATCTCGAAACGACGACGCGCGCCGCGGAAGCTTTCCAACGCGGCGGCGATTTTTGAAAACTCGACGCCGAGTTCGGTTGCAAGCGCGACGACAGCCAGCGCGTTGAGGGCGTTGTGCGCCCCGGGAATGTTGAGCGCGATGTCGCCGAGCGGGTTTCCGCCGCGAAGGACCGTGAAGTGCGAGCGGAAATCCCGGCTTTCCAAATTTTCCATCCGGTAGTCGGCCGTCGAAGCATGGCCGTAGGAAATGGCGCGCGGATGCGAAGCACACACGCGGGAGGCGCCGGGATCGTCCGCGCAGTAAAAGACATTCCCCGAGGTTTGCGAGACGAGCCGGGCGTAAACCGCATCGATGGCCGCGAGGTCTTTGTAAAAATCCAAATGCTCGGGCTCGATGTTCAGCACGATGGCGTGGCGCGGATGATAATTCACCAGCGTGCCGTCGCTCTCGTCGCCCTCCGCGACGAACAGCGAGCCCTCGGAGTCCCAGCGGGCGTTGGTTCCAAGAATGGGAATTTCCGCGCCGACGTAGTGCGAGGGTTTCAGTCCGCCGGCGCGGAGAACGTGGGCCGCCATCGCGGACGTCGTGGTTTTTCCATGCATGCCGCAAACGACCACACCGTCCTTGGAAGCCATGATCGCCGCGAGCGCATCGGCGCGACGCACCATCGGAATTCCCAAGCGCACGGCCTCGTCGAACGCGGGATTGCCGAGTTTGATCGCGGAGGAATAGACCACCAATGCCGCCCCGCGCACGCATTCGGCGGAATGCGGGGAGGAAAAACGGAGCCCTTTTTTGGAAAGACGCTCGACCTCGACGGTGTCCACCTTGTCGGATCCGGAAACCTCGTGTCCGAGCCCGAGAAGCAGCGCGGCGATGCCGCTCATGCCGGAGCCCGCGACTCCGATGAGATGAATCCGACTCGGAACGGGACCGGCTAGAAGATTTTGGAGTTCCCCGGCGTTCATTTCGCGGCCTCCTTCACAGCGCGCTCCATGACGTCCGCGACGTTCTCCGCCGCCGATTCCGGCGAGAGGTTTTTCATGGCCTCGGACATCGCGGCGCGGCGACCGGAATCCTCGAGGAGGTTGGAAACAAGGACCGAAAACAACTCGGGACGCGCCTCCTTTTCGTCCACCATCTCAGCGGCTCCGGCGCGGACGAAGATCGCGGCGTTCGCCTTCTGGTGGTCGTCGGTCGCGTGGGGATAGGGAATCAGAATCGAAGGGAGCCCGAAGCACGCCAACTCGCTCAGGCTGGATGCGCCCGCGCGGGAGATCGAGAGGTCGGCGGCGGAATACGCCTCCTCCATCGCGTGATGGAAAGGCGCGACGTGGTGGGGAATTCCGTCGCGCTGGTAATTCGCGGCGGCGAGGCGGTCGTCGTTGCGGCCGGTGAGATGGATGATCTGAAGGTTCGAGGAATCCAGCAGCGGTGCGGTTTTGAAGAGGAGTTGGTTGATGCCGCTCGCGCCTTGGCTGCCGCCGGTGACGAGAAGGGTCTTGCGATCCGGCTCCAATTGAAACCGCCGGAGCGCCTCCTCGCGGGGAATCGGCTTGCCGAGGGTTTTGCGGACCGGAGTGCCGACGACCTCGCAGGTCGCGCCGGGAAACCTCGCGCGGCAATCCTCGAAACCGAGAAGAACCTTGGTCGCGAAGCGTGCGGCAAGTCGGTTGGCGCGGCCCGGCACGGCGTTCGACTCGTGGATGAAACTCGGCAGGCCGGACATCCGCGCGGCCAGGATCGGCGCGGTGGAGGTGAACCCGCCCATGCCGAGAACCACCGAGGGACGGAACTTGCGATAAACCGCGCGGCAACGGCGGTGGCTTTCCCAAAAACGGCGCAGAAAGCGGATGAATGCGGGAGAGACGAGCATCGAGGGGAGCCCGATCGACGGCAATTTTTCCGCGCGGAATTCGGGATGAGCCTGCAAGGCGGTGGTGTCGATTTCCTTTTCCGAAACAAACAGCAGAACCTCGTGACCCCGCGCGTGGAGCGCCTCGGCGACGGCGAGCCCGGGAAAGAGATGCCCGCCGGTTCCCCCGCAGGCGATGACGGCTTTGAACGGGGTCATACGCGCGGTTCGATGTGCGGCCGCAGAAGGACCGGTGCGAAACGGGGCACCAGCGGACGGCCTTGGCGGTGGATGTTGACGAGAAGACCGATGAGGAAAAGGCAGACGACGAGATTCGATCCGCCGTAGCTGATAAATGGCATCGGCATTCCCTTGTTGGGAAGAAGCGAGGTGGTGACGCCGATGTTCACGGCGCTTTGGATCGTGATGAGCATTGTGCATCCGAAGCCGAGCAGCATTCCGAAACGGTCGCGGGCGTTTGCCGAAATGAGCGATCCGCACAGCATGATAATCAGAAAGGCGGTCACGGTGAGCGCGGTGAATTTCAATCCGAGTTCCTCGCCGATCATGGGAAAAATGAAATCGGTGTGCGCGTAGGGAAGGTAGTGGAGTTTCTGGCGACCCTCGCCGAGGCCCAGCCCGTCGAATCCGCCGGAGCCGAAGGCGATGAGGGCCTGCCATTGCTGGAGTCCCTCGGTGAGCCGGTGTTTTTCGGGATCGAGAAACGCAACGAGCCGCTGAACGCGCTCGGGAACGGCCAGCGCGACGAGAAAAATCGAGGCGAATCCGAGCGGAACAAGCAGCGCCAGCCAACGCAACGCGGCGCCCGCGACAAACATCATGCAAACGGCCGTGGCCCCGATGAGCGCGGTGTTTCCGATGTCGACCTCGAGAACGATCAAACCGAGGGGAATGGCCAGAACAGCCATCGGGAGGAAGAGGCCGTTCTTGAAATTTTCAAACGTGATGTCGGTTCGCGAGAACCACCAGGCGACGAAGAAAACCGCCGAAAGTTTTGCGAATTCACTCGGCTGAAGGTTTGTGAATCCGAGATTGATCCAACGCGAGGATCCGTTGATCCGCTGGCCGATCGGCGGGATGAAACAGAACACCAGAGCCACCGACGTGGCCACGAAAAATATCCACCAGTATTTCCTCCAGAAGTGGTAGTCGAGGCTGGCGGCGACCAACGCGGCGATCGTGCCGAGCACCAACCAGAACGCCTGCTTCTTCATGAAAAAATACATGTCGCCGTGGCTGTCGCGCGCGAACGCGCCGGTGCTGAAGAGCATGACCATGCCCAGGGTGACCAGTCCGGCCACGGCCAGCAGCAACAGGTTGGCGACGTTTTTTTGCATGAAGGGAACGCGGGCTCAGGGAATGACGAGCTTCTGGCCGATCTGGAGCTTGCGCGGATCGTCGATCTTGTTCGCCTTCATCAAGGCGTCCTGCGTGACCTTGAATTTTTTCGCGATCGAGTAGGGATTGTCGCCCTTGGCGACGACGTAGGATTGACCGGACGAAGAGGTTTCTGCTTTGGCGACGGGCTTGGGTTCCGGTGCGGCGGGTTTCGGGGCCGCGGCGACCGGTTGCTGCGGCAACGGCTTGGCGACCACCGACGGCTTGGGATTCGAGGCGACAGGCGCCGTCGCGGCGGCGGCCGAAGCCTTGCCGACGACCAGGACCTGGCCGGTGCGGATGATCGACGTGGCGGTGAGGTTGTTGGCTTTTTCCAAAGCCTCGACGCTGGTTTTGAATTTCGTGGCGATTTTGCGGAGCGTGTCTCCGGCGACCACGGTGTAGGTTTGCGCAGCCGCTTCGGTCGCCGGTGCCGCGGCGGGCGCGGGTTCCGGAGCCTTCTCCGAAACGGGCGGTGCGGCGGGCGCGGGCGCCGGTTCGGTTTTTGCCGCGACCGGTTTCGAGGAATTTTCCTTGAGCTTGTTGAAGCCGTAAATGCCGCCGACGGCGAGGATGTGGAGCGCGAGAACGACCAGAAACGCCTGCGAAAGTTTCATGCTCGGCTCGGATTCCGACTCGTAATCATCGACCTCCTCGCGACTGGCGGCGACGCGGGCGTGGATCCTCTTGCGGGGAACGATGCGCCGGGCGGCGCGAGGTGCTGCGGGTGTGGTTTTTTTGAACAGCATGGTGGTCAGGGTGTGGTGGTTTCGATTTGGTGGACTAGCGATTTGAAAAGGTTTCCGCGCTCGCCGTAGTTGCGGAACATGTCGTAGGAGGAAGTGCCCGGGGAGAAGAGGACCACGTCGCCGGGCCGCGCGAGTTTGCAGGCCGTGGAGACGGCCTCTTCGAGCGAATCGACGGGGCGGCAATCGGTGCGCGCCCAGGATTTGGCGATGCGATGGCGCATCTCGCCGATCAACACGGCGGTGCGGACGCGTTCGCGCACGAGGTCCGCGTTTTCATCGAATTCGGTTCCCTTGTCCTTGCCGCCGGCGATGAGAATCACGGGCGCGGTTTGCGAGCGGAGCGCCTGCGCCATGGCGTCGAGGTTGGTGGATTTGGAATCGTTGATCCAACGCACGCCATCGAGTTCGCGGACGAATTCGCAACGGTGCGCGGGAGGCGAGTAATCGGGAACCACCGCAGCCATCGCTGTCATGTCCAGACCGAGCGCGTTCCCGATGCCGAGCGCGGCCATGATGTTTTCGGCGTTATGGACCCCGGGAAGACGCGTGGTGGTTTGATCGAGGATTTTTTCGGCGCGGAAGAAAATCGAGGTGTCGCGCCGGGTGAAATCGCCGCGGTCGCTCGAGGCGCTGAACGTGGTCGTGCGCGCGCGGAGCGGCGGGAGGTCGTTGACGACATTGACCACGGCGAAATCCTCCGGCGTTTGATTTTCAAAAATCCGGATCTTCGCGGCGCGGTATTCCTCCATGCCGGGATAACGGTCGAGGTGGTTCGGGCTGAGGTTCAGCCACGCAGCGACCTTGGGTCGAAAACTCCGGATCGTTTCGAGTTGAAACGAACTCACCTCGAGAACCATCACGTCCATCCTGCGGCTCTGGCGGACGGCCTCGGCGAAGGGCAGGCCGATGTTTCCGCTCGCCATCGTGCGGAGTCCGCAGCCTTGCAGGACGCGCGTGGTCAATTCGGTGGTGGTGGTTTTTCCATTCGTGCCGGTGATGGCGACGACGGGGCAGGCGCATTGGGAAAAGGCCAATTCCAGCTCGCCGATCATCGGGATGTTTTTCGAAACGATATTCCGCACCAGCGGAACCACGGGATCGATCCCGGGGCTGATCACGGCGAGATCGTATTTTTCCGGATCCGATTCGGCATCGGAGCCCAGCAAAACTCGAACGCCGCGGGCGCGGAGGGCGTTGGCTTTTTCTTGAAGCGCGGGCGAGTCGGCGGATTCGCACACGGTCACGCGGGCTCCCTCGTCGAGCAAAAGCGCGGCGGCGGCCTCGCCACTGTGGCCGAGGCCGAGAACAACCGTGTTTTTGCCGTCGAGTTCCATGGTCAACGAAGCTTGAGCGTGGCGAGTCCAAGCAGGGCGAAGAAGACCGAGAGGATCCAAAACCGGACGATCACGGTGTTTTCCTTCCAGCCGCTGAGTTCGAAATGGTGGTGGATGGGGGACATCTTGAAAATCCGGCGTCCGGTGGTTTTGAAGCTGGCGACTTGGAGGATCACGGACATCGCCTCGATCACGAAAACGCCACCGACGATCACGAGAAGGAGTTCCTGTTTGCAGCAGATCGCGACGGCTCCCAGCATGCCGCCGATGGCGAGCGAGCCGGTGTCGCCCATGAACACGCGGGCGGGGTAGGCGTTCCACCAGAGGAATCCCAGGCAGGCGCCGAGCAGTGCGATGCAGAGGACGGTGAGTTCGCCGGAGAATTGGACGAAGGGAATTTGGAGATAACTTGCGGTTTTGATGTTTCCCGCGACGTAGGCGAGGACCGCATAGGTCGCGGCGACGGTCGCGGTGCAACCGGTCGCGAGGCCGTCGAGGCCGTCGGTGAGATTTACGGCATTCGACGTTCCGACGATCACGAGCAGGTAGAAAATGAAGGTGAAAAAGCCCATTCCCAAAATGAGCGGATCCTTGAGGAACGGGATGTAGAGCTGCTGCGCGGTCTCCGAGAGTTTCGGATTAAGAAGGAAGAAGAGCGTGAAAATTCCGGCCAGCAGGCATTGGAGGAAAAATTTCAAACGGCTGCTGATGCCGTCGGAGCTTTTCTTGGTGACCTTGAGCCAGTCGTCATAGAAGCCGATCGCTCCGAGGAAAAGGGTGCTGAAAAGCACGAGCCAGACCATGGGGTTTTCGGGCTTTGCCCAGAGCAACGTGGAAACAACGATCGAGCCGATGAGCAGGATGCCGCCCATCGTGGGGGTTCCTTTTTTCGCGCCGTGGAGTTCGAAGAGTTTGTGGACCTCGGCGGCGGTGCGGATGGGTTGGCCGAACTTCAGGGAAATCAATTTGCGGATGACAAAATTTCCGAAGAGGAGCGAGAGGACAAACGCCGTGACGCCCGCGCAGATGGCGCGGAAGGTGATGTAGGAAAAAACATTCAGGGCTTTGAAAAAATCGCCCGTGTATCCCTGGGCCACAGCCCAGTCGCCGAATTCGGAGAGGTAGTAGAGCATCAGGTCTGGAGGTGGTCGAAGAGGGTTTCCATGCGGGCGGAGCGGCTGCCTTTCACGAGCACGAAGTCGCCGGGTCGGGCCAGTTGTGAAAGCATCCGCGCGGCGGCGGCGGTGTCCTCGACCTCGTGCACGCGGCCGAGGCCGGCCTCACGCGCGGCGACCGCCATGGCGGAGGCGTCGGAGCCGACGGTGAAAAACACATCGGCGAACTTGGCGGCGGATTCGCCGACGCGGCGGTAGCCTTCGGCGGCGTGATCGCCGAGTTCTCCCATTTTTCCAAGCACCGCGATGCGGCGTCCGGTTCCGGGAATTTGGCGGAGCGTCGCGAGCGCGGCCACCATCGAGTCGGGGTTGGCGTTGTAGGAATCGTCGAGATAGGTGACGCCCGCGAGGGTCTTCATTTCGAGCCGACCGGATGCGAGACGGGTTTTCGCGAGACCTTGAATTCCTTTTTCCAAGGGGACACCCATTTCGATTCCGGCGGCCAGCGCGAGGAGCGCGTTCTGGACCATGTGGAGGCCGTGCACGGGAATCGAGGCGGAGCGGGAGACACCGCCGTGAACCACATTGAAATTTGTTCCCTGCGATGTGGCTTCGACGGACTCGGCGGAGAGGTCGCCGCAGGAAAATCCGACACGCACGATTTTGGCCCGGCAGCGCGCGGCGATGCGCGGGGTCATGTCATCGGCCTCGGGAAGAATCACCGCGCCGCCGGCGGGAACGGCCACCGCGAGATCGCCTTTTTCCTGCGCGATGGCGTCGCGGGTTTTCATGTATTCGATGTGGGCGGTGCCGATGTTCGTGATGATCGCGCATGCCGGCTGAATGAGCGCGGCGAGCGGGGCGATTTCGCCGGGATGGTTCATGCCGACTTCCCAAACGGCGGCTTCGTCGCTCGTGCAGGCTTCGAGGATCGAGAGCGGAACGCCGATGTGGTTGTTGAGGTTTCCGCGGGTTTTCACCACGCGGTATTGCGAGCCGAGAACGGCGGCGGCGAATTCCTTCGTGCTGGTTTTTCCGCTGCTGCCGGTGATGCCGAGCACACGGAGTTTGAGGCGTGCGCGCCAGGAGGCGGCGAGTCGCGTGAGCGCGGCGAGGCTGTCCTCCGCGAGAAGGACGGGGTGATTTTTGGAAAGGGTTTGCGCGATGGAGGACGAGTCGAGCAGGACCGCCGCGGCTCCGCGCAAGAGGGCATCCGCGGCGAATTCATTGCCGTCGAATTTTTCCCCGCGCAGGCCGACGTAAAGATCGCCGGGTTGGATCGAGCGCGTGTCCTTGTTGATGTTGGAAATTGAGACGCCGGTGTCCTTGCCGAGGAGCTTGGATCCGGACATGGCGGCGATTTCGGGGAGAGTGAGCGGATCCATTTAGACGTCGCCTCCTTTCTTGTCGGAGATCGCGCGGGCGGCGATGGCCACGTCGTCGAAAGGCACGGTGTGGTCGGCGAATTCCTGGGTTTTTTCGTGGCCTTTTCCGGCGACGAGGACGATGTCGCCCGGGCCCGCGATTTCGATGGCGCGGCGGATGGCGGCCTCGCGGTCGGGGATTTTTTCGTGGGTGCGACGGGCGAGGCCTTTTTCCATTTCGGCAAGAATCGCATCGGGGTCCTCGCTGCGGGGATTGTCGGAGGTGAGAATGAGATGGTCTGCGAGGGATTCGCCGGCGGCGGCCATGTGCGGACGCTTCTTGCGGTCACGGTCACCGCCGCATCCGAAAACGGTGATGAGCCGCGCGGGACCGCATTCGCGCAGGGTTTGAAGGACGTTCCGGAGAGCGTCATCGGTGTGCGCGTAGTCCACGAAGACCTGGAAATTCCGGCGCGAGGGGACGCGCTCGAGGCGGCCGGGGACTTGAGGCGCTTCGGCGAGGGCGTCGATCGCGCGGCGGAGTTCGACTCCGCAGGTCATCACGGCGGCGAGCGCGCCGAGGGCGTTGTAAACGTTGAAGAGGCCGATGAGCGGCGAGCGGACAAGGTAGCTTTTGCCACGCGCCTCGAGGGCGAAGCGTGTTCCATGCAAATCGTGGCGAATCGCGCTGGCGCGGAATTCGGCGTGGACGTTGCGGCCGAACGTGACGGTTTTGAGACGCTTCCCGAACCGATCGAGAAGACGCTGGCCGTAGCGGTCGTCGGAGTTCACCACCGCGCGGGGTTTTTTCACGGTTTGCGCGGCGAGGTTTTCGAAAAGCCGCGCCTTGGCCTCGAAGTAGGCGTCCATCGTTCCGTGGTAGTCGAGGTGGTCCTGCGTGAGATTGGTGAAAACGGCGGCGTCGAACTCCACGCCGCGCGCGCGCTCCTGCACGAGGGAATGACTGGACACCTCCATCGACACGGCGCGCTCGCCGCTGTCGCGCATTTCGGCGAGCAGGGCCTGAAGTTCCACGGACTCGGGAGTCGTGCGGGATGCGGGACGTTCGACTCCGCCCGCGACGTATTTCACGGTTCCGACCAAGCCGCAGCGCACTCCTGCGGCGTCGAGCAGATGTTTTGCAAGGATGGCGGTCGTGGTTTTTCCGTTGGTGCCGGTGACGCCGATGCATTTGAGGGCGCGGGACGGATGGTCGTGAAATGCGGCGGCGACATCGGCCATCGCGGCGCGGGCGTTTTCGACAATGACGAGCGGGCATCCGGCTTCCGCGGGGGCTTTTTCCACGACGGCGGCGGCGGCTCCGAGCGCGGCGGCTTGCGCGACAAATTGCGCGCCGTCCGACTTCGCGCCGGGCAGGGCGAAAAACAAACATCCCGGCGAGGCGGCGCGGGAATCGTGGCAGAGCGAGGAAATTTCGGGGTCGGCCAAGCCGGGGGGAAGTCCGGAGGCTTGGAGCAGGGCGCGAAGTCGCATGGGAGTCAGTCGCGGTCCTCCTTGGACGCCAGCGTGGCGGAGATCGGATCGGGTTGCAGGGCGATGGCGGGAAGGGTCGGAACCAGGTCCAGGTGGAGGGCGGCCCGCTCGGCGATGCGCGAGAAGATCGGCGCGGCCACCAGGCCGCCGTAGTTCAAGCCCGGCGCGACCTTGGCGTCGTCGACCATGACGAGACAAACAAAGCGGGGGTTCTCCGCGGGCATGTATCCGGCAAAGGAGACGACATATTTCCCCTGCGCGTAGCCGCCCTTTTCACTGACCTTCTGGGCGGTGCCGGTCTTGCCGGCGACGGTGTAGCCGTTCACTCGCGCGTAGGTGGCGGTTCCTCCCGGCTGGGTGACCGCAGCGAGGGAATTCCCGACGAACCGCGCGATATTTTCGGGAACGACCCGGCGGATGACCTTCGGCGGGATGTTGTCGATGCGTCCGTCCGGAGACTCGACGGCCTTCACGATGCGGGGAGCCATGAGTTCCCCCCCGTTGGCGATCACGGACATTCCCATCGCGATCTGGAGGGGGGTGACGGCGACCGAGTGGCCCATCGGCATGCGGGTGATGGTGAGCTTGTCCCAGCGCGAAGGCGGGTGGACAAGGCCGGGGATTTCCCCGGGCAGCTCGATGCCGAGGCGCTCGCCGAAGCCGAAGCGGCGGACGTATTCGTGGAATTTGTCACCGCCCATCATCAAAGCCATTTTTGCGCATCCAATGTTCGAGGACTTGACCATGATCTCGTGGACATTCAAGTGGCCGTAGCCGTGGTGGTCGCGAAGCGTGCGGCCGCCGTAGGCATAGCGGCCGTTCTCGCAGAAGATGGTGGTTTTCTCGTCGACAACGCCCTCCTCCAGGGCCCCCGCCGCGACAACGATCTTGAAGGTGGACCCCGGCTCGACCATGTCGAGGATCGCGCGGTTTTTCATGTGCTCGGGATCGGTCTGGCCGGGCTTGTTGGGGTCGAAGTTCGGACGGCTCGCCATCGCGAGAATCTCGCCGGTCCACGGATCGACCATCACGGCGTTGACGGTCTGGGGACGCAGGTCGCGGTAGGTGGCTTCGATCTCGTCCTCGAGGATCGCCTGAAGGCCGAGATCGATGGTGAGATGGATGTTTTTTCCGTGGAGGGGCTCCTGCTCCTGGCCCCTGTAGAGCAGGATTTCCCGTCCTGTGCGGTCGCGCTCGCTGAATCGGAAACCGTCCTCGCCGGCGAGCTGTTTTTCCATGGTGCGCTCGATTCCCTGCACGCCCCTGCGCTCGTGGTTGAGATATCCGAGCACATGGCCGAGCAGGGATCCGTTCGGGTAGGAGCGGATGGAGTCCGGCTCGGTGTAGAGTCCGCGGAGGTTGCGGTCCCGCATTTCGGCCAGCATTTCCTTCACCACCCGGTCGGGGGTCTTGCGTTGCAGAACGAGGTATTTCCCGCCCGAGGCAATTTTTTTGGAAACATCCGCGGGGTCGATTGCGAGATGGCGCGCGGCGATTTCGGAAACGGCGGCGGGGTCCTTGATGTGGGAGGCGTCGGCGAAAACGGTGTGGACCGGAAGGTTCACGGCGAGTTTGTCGCCTTGACGGTCGAGGATCAAACCGCGCTTGGCGGGGATCGTTTGGCGGATCGTGTTTTTGTCCGCGGCGATCCGGGAGTATTCGTCGTGCTTGGCGATGTGAAGGTGCGCGAGGCGTGCGGAAAAGCCGGTGAAAAGCAGGGCTCCCGCCGCGCAGGCGATGCAAATCCGGTGCCGCTCGGTGAATCTCATCGCGGAGCGTCCATGTTGAAGGCGGTGCGCAGGACGTCGCTCTCCGGCGCCACGCCGGGAGGCGTGAGCCGCGCGACCTTGTCCGCGGGAATGGAAACAACGGAGATGAATCCCTCCTTCACGCGGCGCTGGAGCGTCGGGCGCGAGGACAACTCCGCAACCCCGGCAAGAAGAACCTCGTTGCGGGACTGCACGTCGCGGATCTGGCGTTCGGCCTGGCGGATTTGCTCGGCGAGGACAAACTGCTGGTTTTTCAGGTAGACGTAGGAAAGTCCGATGGTCCCCGCGACAAAAGCCGCCGCGAGAAACTTGAGAAGTTTCGCGGCGTGAACGGGGTTTGATCTTTGATTGGATGGGTGGAGTGACTGGTCCATGGGAGGTGGTGGTTAGAGTTTCACCGCGACACGCAGCTTGGCGCTGCGGGCGCGGGGGTTTTCGCGGATTTCCCCGTCGCTCGCCGTGATGGGATGAGGGGTGAGAAGTTGGAATTGCCGTTCGGGATTGCGCCGGGGCTCGGGCCACTCGGGACGGTCGATCCATTCGCGGCTCCGCTCGCGGAAAAAAACCTTCACGATGCGGTCCTCGAGGGAGTGGAACGTGATTACCGCGAAACGCCCCCCCGGAGCCAGAAGCGCCGGGATCGTCTGAAGGGCGCGGCGCAGCGAACCCAACTCGTCGTTCACATGGATGCGCAGCGCCTGGAAAACGCGTGTGGCCGGATGGCGCGGGCCGCGGCGGGGCGAGACCTTGGCGACGGCTTCGGCGAGTTGGAGCGTGGATTCGAAAGGCCGCGCCTTGCGCACCTCGACCAGATGCCCGGCGATCCGGCGGGCGGCGGGCTCCTCGCCATATTGGAGGAAGATGTCCGCCAGCTCCGTGGCATCGAGACCGTTCACGACCTCCGCGGCGGTTCGGGGCACTCCGGGCCCCATGCGCATGTCGAGCGGTCCGTCCTGCTGGAAGGAAAATCCCCGGCGGGCCTCGTCGAGTTGGTGCGAGGAAACCCCCAGATCGAGGAGCGCCCCATCGAAGAGCCTCTCTTCGCCCGATTTCCGCACCGCCGCGGCCGCGTCGCAAAAATTGGACTCCACCACCCTCGCCCTGTCTCCGAACTCCGCCAAGGCGCGACGGCATTCCGCCAGGGCCTCGGGATCCCGGTCGAGCGCCACAACCTCCGCGCCCGCCTCCAGAATCATCCGCGCGTGCCCGCCTCCGCCGGCGGTTCCGTCCAGAAACAGCCCGCCGGGGGCCGGACGCAGGAACGACAGCACCTGGCGTCCGAGCACCGGCACATGGTAGGCCGCGGATTTATCGTTGGGTTCCAAGGAAACTCCGGGAAATTGGTCGCAGTCCAAGTTTTTCATGGGTTTTCCAGCCGGGAGGGATTCCCCGACGCCGCTCGGCTTCCGCTCCGGCGGTCGTTTTCAAAAAAACAACCGCGCCGGCCGGAAGCCTTGGAGCGTTCAGTTTTCCTCCATCGTTCGGGTTTTCTTTTCCAGGTTCATAAAAATTCCTCACAGGCCGATTTCGACAGCCACCCGTTGGTAGACCGGGGTGTTCCGGTGGACATCCGCCTGATGCCGCGCTTTCGACCAGATTTCAAAACGCCGGCCGGCTCCCACGAAGACCACCTCGCCGCGCAATTCCGCCACCCCGGCATGGCCCTCGGGCAAAAGCACCCGCCCCTGCTTGTCCGTCGCCACCTTGTGCGCCTCGCTGAAAAACCGCCGGATCGCCTGCCTCTTCTCCTGCGCGCTGGCCTCCGAGGCCATGATCCGCTGCTCCGTGGCATGGAACTCCCCCGGCGGCATGACCATCAGGTAACCTTCGCTGGGATGCGGAATCACATAAAACTCCTCGCCCGCCCCGCTGGTCCAACCGGACGGAACGGCCGCGCGATTCTTCGCATCGATCGCGCGCTCGTAGGTGCCTGAGTAAAAGGGCACGGCTGGAGGTTCGGTTGGCATCGGTTTCAGGGTGGTAAAAACAAAATTCACCACTTCTCCCCACAATTACCCACCCATTTCCACCGAGGCAATGAAAATTTTGGGGAAATTTTCCGGGTCGCGGCGGCTTTTTCGCGCCCCCCGGATGGGGTCGGGGATTCCCGCCCGGCATCCCGGCTCCCTCGTTTCGCACTTTCGGCTTGCCCGGCGGCGGACGCGAAATACCCTCGTGCCCATGTCCACCACACTCAGTCCCGTGGCCTACGACGGGAAGATCGAGGGCAACGTGATCTTCACCCAACTCGACGCGGCAATCAACTGGATGCGCAGCCACTCGCTCTGGCCGATGCCCATGGGCCTCGCCTGCTGCGCCATCGAACTCATGGCGGCCTCCTCGTCCCGCTTCGACATCTCCCGGTTCGGAGCCGAGGTCATGCGCTTTTCGCCCCGCCAAGCCGATGTCATGATCGTCGCCGGCACCGTGACCTACAAAATGGCGCTTGCCGTGAAACGCATCTGGGATCAAATGCCCGAGCCGAAATGGTGCATCGCCATGGGCGCCTGCGCCTCCTCCGGCGGCATGTATCGAAGCTACGCGGTGCTCCAGGGGATCGACCACCTCATCCCGGTGGACGTGTATGTCTCCGGATGCCCGCCCCGCCCCGAGGCACTCCTCGACGGCCTCATGCGCCTGCAGAAGAAAATCATGGGCGAGCACGCGATCGCGGACCAGAAACGCGAACTTCTCGAATCCCTATGACCTCCGACGCCGCCGTCCAAAAACTCCGCGAAGCCTTTCCCGGAGCGGTTCGAGACGAGTCGCGCTTCCGCGGCGAAACCTCCCTGACCGTCCCGCTGGAAAACCTCCGCGATATTTGCCAACACGCCTGCGACCGGCTCGGCTTCGACTACCTCATCGACATTTCCAGCGTGGACCACTTTGGTTCGGATCCGCGATTCGAGATGGTTTACGAGCTCTACTCGATGCGGGACGGCATCCATCTGCGTCTCAAATCCCCCCTCGGCGAGGACGATCCTGTCGCGCCCACCGTGTCCGACATCTGGCCGACCGCCGACTGGCACGAGCGCGAGGTTTACGACCTCATGGGAATCAAATTCCGAAACCATCCCGACCTCCGCCGCATCCTCATGTGGGAAGGCTATCCGTTCCACCCGCTCCGCAAGGATTTTCCCCTCGAGGGAAAACACAGCGAGGCCCCGGGCGTCGCGTTTTCCGATCCCGCCCCGCTGGCCGGTGGGCCGTTCGTCACGGTGCCCACCGACGGCACCACCCAAGTGCGCGAACCACGGGCGCGCCATGCCGGAGAAATTCCACCGCCCGACAAATTCCTCGCCGAGCCTTGATCTCCGATCCGAAGGCCCTCGAGGACCTCGTCGGGGAAATCGCCACCCTCCCCCGCGTCGCGATCGACACCGAGGCCGACAGCCTCCACTGCTACTTTGAAAAGGTCTGCCTGATCCAGCTGAGCGGGGCCACCGGCCACTGGCTGGTCGACCCCCTCGCGAATCTCGACCTCCAACCGCTCCTCGACGCCGTCTGCTCCCGCCGGCTCGTCTTTCACGGAGCGGACTACGACCTGCGGCTGCTGCGGCGCATCGGAAATTTCGAGCCGGTCGATCTGTTCGACACCATGATCGCCGCCCGGCTCGCCGGAAAATCCGCGCTCGGCCTCGCGGCCCTCGTGAAGGAATACTTCGGCGTCGAACTCTCCAAAGCCTCCCAGAAAGCCAACTGGGCCATCCGTCCGCTCCCCGGCGTGATGCTCGAATACGCGCTCAACGACACCCGATACCTGCTGGACATCGCCGACCGCCTCTCGGACGATCTTCACCGCCTCGGCCGCCAGGACTGGTTCCTCGAGTCCCGGGACCGCATGATCGCCTCCGCCCGCGAGGTGAAGGAACGCGATGACAACACCGTCTGGCGCATCAGCGGCTCGTCGGTCCTGTCGCCGCGCGCCCAGGCCGTCCTCCGCGTCCTCTGGTTCTGGCGCGACGCCGAGGCCCGCGCGTGGGACCGCCCCCCGTTCCATGTCATCGGCAACAGCGACATGATCCAGGTCGCCAAGCAGGTCGCCTCCGGCGGAAAGTTTTCCGCGCCGCGCATGAACGGCCGCCGCAAGAAAAGCTTCGAGGTCGTCCTCGCCCTCGCCCTCCAGATTCCCGAGGCCGAGTGGCCGAGGACCGAGAAGGTCCGCCGCAAAAAAGTTTCCAAGGAACAAACCGACCGCTGCGAACAGCTCCGCAAAATCCGCGACCGCGTGGCCGCCGAAATCGGCCTCGAATCCTCGATCATCGCGCCCCGCGCGGCCCTCGAGGCCACCGCCGCCGATCCCTCCTCGAACGCCCTCATGGCCTGGCAGCGCGCCCTGCTCGGACTTCCCGCGCCGGACCGGCCCGCATCGCAGCTTTCCGCGGCATGACGCCCCTCGTCGACCTCGCCCTGGCGGAGGACATCGGCTCCGGCGACATCACCGCCGCCTTCTTCACCAAACCGGGGGCCGCCGCCCGCGCCCGCGTCGTCGCGCGACAGGAGGGCCGCCTCTCGGGCATCGATGTCGCGGAGGAGGTTTTCCACCGCGTCGATTCCTCGCTCTCCGTCCAAAAAAAACGCGCCGAGGGCGATGCCTTCTCGCCGGGCGACGTGGTCCTCGAGGTCGCCGGATCCGCCGCCCCGATCCTCACCGCCGAGCGCACCGCGCTGAACTTTCTCCAGCATCTTTCCGGTGTCGCCACACTCGCCAGCCGCTTTGTCGAGGCCGTCCGCGGAACCGGCGTCGAAATTTTGGACACGCGCAAAACCACTCCCGGATTCCGCGCACTGGAGAAACTCGCCGCCGCCGCGGGCGGCGTGCGCAACCACCGCATGGGCCTCCACGACATGTTTCTCGTGAAGGACAACCACCTGGCCACCGGGCTCGATCCCTCGCTCCTTCAAGACATGATCGACCGCGCCCGCGACGCGCATCCCGGCGCCAGGTTGGAAATCGAGGCCGACACGCTCGCCCAGGCCGAATCGTTTTTCCGCCTGCGCGGCGTCGATTTTGTTCTTCTCGACAACATGTCCCTCGCCGACCTGCGCGAGGCCGTGCGCCTCTGCCCGCCGCACATCCGCCTCGAGGCCAGCGGCGGCGTGAACCTCTCGACCATCCGCGCCATCGCGGAAACCGGCGTGCATTTCATCTCCGTCGGAGCCGTCACCCACTCCGCGCCGGCCGTGGACTTCGGCCTCGATTTCGAACCCTCCGCCTAGATCCGCTTTTCCAGCGTCAAACGCGTTCCGGTTTCCATCGGCGAGTAATCCACAAGGTCGAACACCTCGCGGATGATGTGGACCCCGAGCCCGCCCGGCCGCACCTCGCGCAACGCCCGCCCGCGAATCAGCTCCGGATCGCAAGGCCCGCCCTGGTCGATCAAAACAAAGACCAGCCGGTCCGCGCGGCGCTCCATCGCCAGTCGCACCGGCCTCGCCTCGCCGCCGTGCGCGTGGCGAATGATGTTCGTGCACGCCTCGTCGATCGCCAAAACAATCCTCCCGGCCTCGAACTCGTCCATTTCCACAGCCGATAAAAACCCGCGCAACCGCGATCTCACCCCGGCCAACGCCGCCGCCTCGCCCGAAAAATCCACGATCTCCGTCATTCGAATCCTCCCGCCAAAACCGTCAGGTCGTCGCGCAACTCCTCCCCTCCCCGGTGGGCCCGCTCCGCCTCGAGAACGCGCCCCAGCAAGTCCGCGGCCGAGGTGTGCGCGCCGGCCGCCGCGCCGGGCAACAGGGTTTCAAACATCCTTCCGCCCGCGTCCCGGGACTCGGCCAATCCGTCGGTGAAGCAAACCAGGCGATCCCCCTCGCCGAGGACCACCGACATTTCCTCGTAGGCCGTGCCGCCCGAGATTCCCACCGGCAGGGACGAGGGCACCGGAATCTCCGCCGCGGTTCCCTCGGCGCGCACCAGAATCGGCGCGCAATGTCCCGCGCTCGAGAGGGCGGCCGTCCGACCCGCCCGCCGCAACCGGCCCGCCAGCACCGTGATGAACATCCCCCGCGACATCGTCTCGTGGAACTTCCCGTTCAAGGCCGCCAGCGCCGAGGCCGGCCCCGCCGAGGAATCGAAGACAAATGGCAGCGCGCTCAGCGTCCTAGCCATCAGCAGCGAGGCCGGAATCCCCTTCCCCGACACATCGCCCACCACAAAATCCACGTCGCCGTTCGCCCTGGGAAAGACCCCGTGGAAATCCCCGCCGACCCCCGCCGCGGGAAGATTCCGCGCCGCGAACCGATACATCCCGGGCCTCGAAGGCAGGGCGCTCGCCAGCAGCCCCTCCTGGATTTCCGCCGCGATCGCCAAGTCCCTTTCCAATCTCCGCCTCTGGCGCTCCCGCTCGATCCCCCGCAGTTTTTCGATCGCCGTCGCCGTCAGGTCCGCATATGCGCGGAAGGGCTCCACCTCCGGTTCCTCGAAACACTTCCTCCCCGCGGCGTTCAAGACTTGCAGCACTCCCAGCGTCTTCTCCCCGTGCCGCAGCGGCGCGCACAGGATCGAACGGGTGACAAATCCCGTCTCCGCGTCCGCCGCCCCGTAAAACCGCGCGTCCGCCGCCGCATCCGGGATGCAAACCGTTTCCCCCTGCTCGAAAACCCAGCCCGCGATCCCCCGCCCGGACGGCACGACGATTCCAGGCCGCTGGTAGTTCTCCCCGCCCCGCGCGTCCATCTCGAGCCTCAACGCGCCGCTCCCCTCCTCCACCAGGAAAATCGAGGCCGCCTCCGCGCGCATCACGCGACGCGCCACGGACAGGATCGCCCTCAGGAGGGCGTCGTGCTCGGTGATCGAGTTGATCAGGCCGCTCACCTCCACGAGCCCCTTGTAGATTGCCAGCGCTTTTCGCAATTCCGCCTCTCCCATTCCCCGAAAATGCCCGATCCCCGCCCGGGCATCCAGATTTTTGGCCGCTTCCCCGCCTCCCGGACGATTCGCGTTTGCGCGGCGTCCCCCGCCAAGGATACTGGGAGGCGTGACACGATTTTTCCTCGCCATGAAACGCCTTGCCGCTCCCGCAGCCGCGCTCCTGCTGGGTTTCCCCGCCGCCTGCGAAAAAAAATCCCCGCCGCCCGATCCCGCCTCCCCCGAGTCGCGCCAACCCGGTCCCTTGGGGGCCAACTCCCCCGAAGCCCTGCTCCAGGCCCTGCACCACGCCTCGCAGGAAATGGCCCTCGACGGCTTCCAGTTCGACAAACCCGGTCTCGGTTGGCCCCGCGACCGCGGCTCGCAAAGCGCCTCCGGCCATCTCCAGGCCCTCGCAAGCCATGGCTACCTCTCCGCCGACGACCTGCCCCTCTTCGCGGAAATCGACATCGCCAACCTGGGCGACTCGAACCCCGGCGAATCCGCCTTCGCCCAAATCCAAACCCGCGGCGAAACCCTCGTCATCCACAAGAACGGCCAACTCTCCACCGCAGCCGCAACCGGAGAAACCCCTTGGCTCCCGCGATGAAATCCCGCGCCTCGAAATCCCGGCGGTCGCAGGCGTCCCGCCTGGGGAGGCCGCTCGCGGCGTTGCTCGCCGCCCTCCTCCCGACCTCCTGCGCGACCAAAAAAGAAAACTCCCCGCCCGCCGCCGAAAACCTCGAGGCCGTCTTCGTCGAATCCCCGGGTTCCCCCAAACCCGGCCCCCTGGCCGCCCTCGGCTCCCTCCTCCCGAACCTTCTCCCGAAAAAATCCCCCAAGCCCCCCGCCGCCGCTCCGGTCCAATGGGCCGGCGAGATCCGCATGGTCAATGTCGCCGAGAATTTCGTCCTCGTGGAGTCCCGCGCCGCCGCCTCCACCGTCCCCGGCGAAAAATACACCGCCATCCGCGATCGCCGCGAGACCGGCGTCCTTCGCATGACCGCCCTCCGCAACCCGCCGTTCCTCATCGCCGACATCGTTTCCGGCAACCCCTCCCCCGGCGACAAAATCCACCTCTTCCATTCCACCGCGCCGCCCTCCGGCACTCCCCCCGAGCCGGCCGCGAGCGAAATTCTTCCCAATCCCGGCGCCACACCGTAGTATTCCCCACTTGCGCCCGTTGGCGCACCGAACCCGATGACACGCCTCCTGCCACTTCTCGCCGCGCTTCTCGTCCCCGCCGCGCCACTCCTGTCGCAATCCCCCTCTCCGACTCCGGAATTCCAGAACCTTCCCTCGCCCCCGCCGCTGCCCGGGTTCACGCCGCTTCCCATGCCGACCGCGCAACCCGCGGCCTCTCCCTCCGGCGAGCCCTCCCCCACCCCCCTGCCGGACGGCACCATGCCCCTCCCGTTGCCTCCGATGCCCACTCCCCCGCCGCTCCCGGATGCCCAAACCCTCTCCGACGAAAACGCCGCCCCGCTTCCCCCCCAAATCGCCGAACCCCTCGCTCCCGGACCCGAAACCGCGACGCTGCAACAATCCGGCCGCGCCGCCGTCACCAAGGAAATGGCGACCACGAATTTCTACAAGGAACTCGACGCCCTCATCGCCAAGCAACGCAACCCCAAGGTCGCGGACCTCACCCTCCAGGAGGCCATCACCACCGCCCTGAAGAAAAATCCCGACATCCTCGCCGCCGTCCAGGAACTCAACACCACCTCCGGCCGCTTCATCTCCATCCGCTCGCGCATCATTCCCCAGGTCACCGTCAAATCCGACTACGGCTACACCTCCCGCGACCTCCAGTTCGTCCAGGACCTTGGCGCCACGAATATCAACGACGAGCAATGGGGCGTGAACATCGAGTTTTCCCAGCTCATCTACGACGGCGGAGCGGTCGTCTCCGGCATGCGCGCCGCGATCTCCGACGAGGTCGAGTCCTACTACCGCCTCCGCGGAATCATCGACCGGATCATTTTCGAGGTGAAATCGAACTTCTACGAGGTCGTTCTCAACCGCGCCCTCATCATCGCCAACCAACAATCCGTCGACCTCCTCGCCGAGCAGCTCAAGGACCAGGAAAACCGCTACGAGGCCGGCACCGTTCCGCGCTTCAACGTCCTCCAGGCCGAGGTCGCCCTCGCCAACGCCAAACCCCCGCTCATCCAGGCCGAAAACAACTACCGCGTCTCGATGTTCCGTCTCGTCCGGCTCCTCGGCATGGACTACCCGCCCGGCTTCCCCAGCGAGGTGCCCTTCAACCTCGTCGGCAAGCTCGACTACAAGCCCCGCGACTTCAATGCCGACGACGCCATCCGCAGCGCCGTCACCCGCAACCCCGAACTCAAGGCCCAGCGCCAGCTCATTCTCGGCGAGGCCGCGCGTGTGAACCAGGAGTTCGCCGGCTACCTCCCGCAAATCAGCGCCCGCGCCGCGCAGACCAACCAGAGCGACATGCTCACCACCAACCTCACCAACATGGTCAACGGCTGGTTCTTCGGAGTCAACGGCTCCTGGGCGGTCTGGGACGGACTCCTCACCTACGGCAATGTGAAAACCGCCAAGGCCCGGCTCGAGCAGGCGAAAATCAATTACGACAACGGCGTCCGCGAAGTCATCCTCCGTGTCCAGCAGGCCATCTCGAACATCCTCGAGGCCAAGGAAACCGTCGACAGCCAGGAAGCCAGCGTCGTCCAGGGCGTCGAGGCCCTGCGCCTCGCCCAGGAACGCCTCGACGCGGGCGCCGGCACCCAGCTGGATGTGCTCAACCAGCAGACCTCGCTCCTTCAATCCCAAACCTTCCTCCTCCAAGCCTACTACAGTTACATCGTCGGCGTCGCGGAATACGACCGCACCCTCTCGTTGGACACGAAATTCCAGGACATCTTCGACGACCCGCTCACCAAGCCCCAGGCCCGCCGCTTCTACAAAATCAACGATCCCGACCGCCCCCAGCCCAAGCTCCCGCGCGCCTACCGTAAAAAGGACCCTCTCGTCCCCATCCTCGAAAAAGCCCCCGCACCCGCCCCGTCGCCCGCCCCTTCCAAAACCAAAAAAACTCCCTGAGCCCATCGGGACCCCTGCGAATCAGGTCCGGATCGCCGCCTCAACCGCCCAGCGCCCGATCCAAGAAACTTAAGGATTAATTCTTAAAACTTAAAACTCCTGAACTCCCCCCACGAAACCTTCCCGTCCCTCGACTCCGTTCCCGGCCTCCTCCACGCCTTTCTCCTCCGCGTTCCAGATCTTGATGTCCGCGCCGACCGCGACACCGCCATGGCCCGGCTCGCCACGATCCAGCGGTCCACCCTCGACGCGATCGGCTTCGCCGGGCTTCCCCTCGTCCGCGCCGAGCAAATCCACTCGAACCAAGTCGCCGTCGTCTCCGAACCCGCCGCCACACCCGCCCCCGGAGCCGACGCCCTTGTCACCACCTCGCGCGGCCTGGCCCTCGGCATCCATGTCGCCGACTGCGCCGCGATCTACTTCGTGGACCGCCACCGCCGCGGCATCGCCCTCGCCCACTCCGGCCGCAAAGGCACGGAACTCGACATTGCCACCGCCACCCTCGAATCCCTCCTTGCCGCCACAGGAGCCCGTCCCACGGACATCGTCGCGCAAATCTCCCCCTGCATCCGCCCGCCGAATTACGAAGTCGACTTCGCCGCCACGATCCGGTCCCAGCTCGCCCGCGCCGGAGTCGCGGAAATCCACGACTGCCAAACCTGCACCTTTTCAGACCCCGGGAAATACTACTCCTACCGCCGGGAAAGCGGCCGCACCGGCCGCCTCCTAGCCGCCCTCGCCCTCGCCTGAGGTCGGCGCGGCGCCGCCGGCGAGCGGCGCAGGCTGGACAGACGACCGTTCCTGCGTCTCCTCGAAAAACGTGTCCGAGTGCGTGTAGGGCGGGGCGCAGCAGCAGAGAAAGCGCACGCCCGACCGGGCGGTGATCCGGTGCCACGCGCCGGGCGGGATGAGGATCGCGTCGCCGGGGCCGACTTCGCGAAACTCCCCGTCGATTTCCATGGAGGCGGTTCCCTCGAGCAGAAAATAAATCTCCTCGCTGAGCCGGTGAAAGTGGCGTTGCGTGGAGGCCCCCGCCGGGAGGACGGCCTCGGCGAGGCTCTGGTGGCGCACCGGGGCGTTCGAGTGGTTGAGGATTTCACAGACCGTCGAGCCGTCCTTCGTCACAAAGGCGGGTTGATCGGAAACGTTGCGAAGGACCATGGGGGCTTGATAGCCCGCGGCGCCCGGATTTGAAAATCCCGAAAAAACCTCCGCAACTTTTCCCGAACCCCGGAGTTCAATCCACCGAATATGAAAATCCGTCTCTTACCGCTTCTCGCGACCGCCGTTCTTTCGGCGGGCGTCACCATCCAGGCCCAAACCCCCGCCCCCTCTCCCTCTCCGGAGGCGTCCCAGTCCGGAAAACCCGGCGGCCATCGCCACGGCCACCGGATGGACCGCATGGCCGAAAGCCTGCCCGAGGACATTCGCGACCGCTTCCGCGAACTCCATGCGGAGGCGATGCAGGATCCCAAAATCCAGGAACTCCGCGCCAAGGCCGAGGCGGCGGGCAAGGAATTCCGCGAGGCCATGCGCGAGGCGATGAGCGCGCGCGACCCCGAACTGGCCGAAAAAGTGCGCTCCCATTTCGAGAAGCGCTGGAAAAAAGACGGCGACGCCAAACCTTGGAAACAAAAATTGGAGAACGCCGTGAAATCCCTCCCGCCCGCGGAGAAGGACCGTTTTGAAAAGGCGCGGGAAATCGCCAAGCAGGCTCCGGCCGTTCAGGAAGCCGAGGCGAAACTCCAAGCCGCCCAGTCTCCGGAAGAACGCCGCGAAGCGGGCAAGGAACTCCAGGAGGCGATGCGCGCCGCGATGCTCACCGCCGATCCCTCGCTGGCCGACGTGCTCGACAAAATCCGCCCGCAAAAGCCCGCCGGACCTCCGGAAGCCGGGCAGCCTTGAAGTCAGGATTTTCGCACGGTCGCGGGAAACGTTGAGAGGGCTTTCCCCGCGGCGTCGCGGAGTTCGTCCCAGCGCGGCGCTTGCGGATCGGGGGCGGCGAGGATGTGGCGCAACAGGCTTTGCCATTCCAACACCGCCCGCTCCAGATCGCCGCGTCGCAGCAACTCCGTCTCCTTTTCAATCGCCCGCATGCCTCCCGCGCGGTGGATGGCCAGCGCCTCGCAGGTTCCCTCGCCGAAACCCGGACACAACCCGCCCTCGAGATAACCCTCGTGGTCCACATGCCCGTAGGCCTCGCGGGCGCTCGCGGCCAGGCGGAGGCTGGGGCCGTCGGCGAAATCCAAAAACCTCGGGCCGCCGCGCAGGTTGGCGAGATGCAGGACCAGGTCCTCGACGGGGTAGGAGACACTTTCAAGCGCCGCGGCGACCATGAGTCCCTCGCCATTCTGGAAGCGGCTGAAAACGCGACCGCGCGCGGTGGGGCGTCCGATGGCATCGACCAGCCCGAGGGATTTCCAAACATGGGCCGCGGACCCCGGCGGCGGATCGAACGAGGCCTCGGCGGGCGGCAATGGGGCGGCCCGCGAGGGCGGATCGATGAGTGGCGGATGGCCTTCGGCCACCCGCGCCTCGGCGGGCCAGTCCTCGAAAGAGAGACGCGCCATCACGGTGAAGCCGCGCAAAACGGTCGAATGGAATTTCGCGGGATTCCAGCGGTCGGCGACCAGAGGCACGACCTGCGCGGCGATTTCCTCTTCGGAAAACCTCTCGAGCGGATCGAGACCAAGCCGTCGTTGAATCCAGAAAACCGGCCGGAATTCTCCGGGCGCGCCATTCGCCACGGCGACCTCGCGTCCGTAAACAAATCCCCCGTCCCGCTCGATGCGGCAGGTCCGGCCTTCGGGAAAGTTTTCCACCGACCTCGCGACGCGAAGGGCGGGGAGCCAGCGGTCCTTGTGGTGGACGAGGCATTGCGAGAGCGGTCTGGAGGTTTTTTGAAAGCGGCTGGCGGGAATCCACTCGCCGG
Source organism: uncultured Chthoniobacter sp. (assembly GCA_964628505.1). Lineage (GTDB taxonomy): Bacteria > Verrucomicrobiota > Verrucomicrobiia > Chthoniobacterales > Terrimicrobiaceae > UBA967. The sequence continues at coordinate 3,724 of CAZVPK010000003.1, read as the reverse complement.
AAGGCGTGAGCCACTCGAGGGGTTTCGGCGCGAGGCGTTCGTTCGAGCGGCTGGAGACGATCGAGTCCGCCAGGTCGGGCGCGAGTTTTTGTTTGCTGAAAAGCCGTGCGCAAAATTCCACGGCACGTGCAAGGGGCGGGCCGTCCGTGGCGGTTTCCATGATGCGCAAGAGCGTGGGCCAATCGATGGGATGGACGCGGCGGAGCCGCAGGGGAGCGGCCTCCAGGAGGCCCGGCGTGTCGCGGGTCGATATGGCGAAGCCCTGCTCGTCGAGTCCGCGGCGGCCCGCGCGGCCGAACATCTGAAGAAGTTCGTCGGCCCGCAATTGGCGTCGGAAGCGGGCGTCGCCGTAGGTGGTGGAGGTCACCGCCACCGAGCGCATGGAAAAATTGATTCCGGCGGCGAGGCCGGTGGTGGCGACGATGACGTCGAGTTCGCCGGCTTTTCCGAGCGGTTCGATCCACTGCGCGCGCGCGGCGTGGGGAAGTCCGCTGTGATGGAAGGCCACTCGACGCCGCACGAGCGAGGCGAGGGTTTTTCCCAAGGCGGCATCGGCCTCGGGCGGGAGGGAGAGCGGACGCGGCATCGGAAGCGCGGCGGCGATTTGCTGGGCCATTTTTTCGGCCTGGCTGCGGACAGGCGCAAAAAGGAGCAAGGGCGTGAGGCCTCCCATTTTCGCGGCGGCGGCGATGCGGGGCCAAAGCCCGGTGATGTTCGCGGGAACGCGCGGGAGGTTTTCGACGGGAATTTCATCCAGGGGAACGGGGCGCTCGGTGACACGCAACAACTCGGCTTGGCGTCCGAGCCGGCGAAGCCATTCGAGAACTTCCTGCGGATTCGCCACGCTGCCGCTCAGGAGCAGGAGTTGCGTTTCGGGCGGAGCCAGTGCGATGGCCATCTCGTAGTTCAGCCCGCGAACGGCATCGCCGAGCATTTGGTATTCGTCGAGGACAAGAAACCCCGGCGCGCGGCCCGCGAGAAGGCGCTCGCGCTGGGTCTCGAGCGTCGCGACGAGAATTCCGGCGTCGAGATTTTCGGCGATGTCGCCGGTGGCGATGCCGACGTTCCAGCCCTTGGCGGACCATTCGCGCCATTTGTCGTTCGCCAGCGCCCGGGTGGGAACGGTGTAAACCAATTGGCCCAACCGGCGCGCGGCGGGGGTCTCGACGAACATTTCGAAGATCCGCGTCTTGCCCGCGCCGGTGGGGGCGTCGATGACCACGCTGAACCCCTCGCGCAGAAATCCCACGGCCTCGCGCTGCCAGGGATCGGGCAGGTCGAGGGCGATACGCAGGCCGGGAGTTTCCATGGAGAGGCCCATGGAATCAGGGGGCGGGGGCGGGTTGCGGTTTTTTCGGAGGATCGGAGCGGACGCCCACCCGCACGAGGTCGATGGATTTTTCCTCGAAGTGGCCGAGACCGAGAATGGAGGCGCTTTCCAGCCAGCGCGTGGATTTTTCGAGGGAGGGAAGCTTGGCTGGGGCGCGGAACTCGTCGAGCAACCGCATCGCCGTGGCGTCCAGCGCCACGGGATCCCGGCTGGCGAAAACCGTGTGGTGCTCGACGACGAAGCCGGGGTTTGCAAACGGTCCTCCGGCATACTGCAGGAAAAGCCCGTCGAGGAGGGAGAGGACGACCTTGTCGCGCACCATGGGGTCGGCGTAGAGCTCGGCCACATAAGGATCGCCGAAATCGGGCGCGCGCACGAAGCGGCGCCAGTTGTCCAGGTTCGGAATCGTCATGTTCGCGACCGCGCCGTTCACTCCGGTGAACACGCTGTCCTGGAGCGAGGGGATGTTGACGATCTTGTCCACGCCGGTGGAGAGGATGTTCGACCAGTGGCTGGTGCTGCTGAGTTGTTCGCCGCTGCCGAGCACATCGGCCATGGCGGAGCCTTCGCGGCGACCGAACTGGCTGTCGCCCCAGATCAAGCGGCCGAGAACGGGCGCGGTGACGATGGTTTTCTTGTCGTAGCCGTCGGCGGGACCGGTCCATCCCAGGCGGTAGAGCGGATTGTTTTTGGAGAATCCGGCGGCGAGGAGGTCGTCGAGATCGCGGTCCCAGACGAGAATGTTGGCCGGGGGAACGCCCGCCGAGGCGAGCCCGAGCGCGACGGCCTCGACGACCGCGGGACGGGTTCCCCCCGCCGGCCCGCCGGAGGCGGCGACCTTGATGCCCACGCGGTCGGCGGGTTTCACCAGCGAGGCCCACGCGGCGGCGGGGGATTTTTTTCCGGTGGCGGCGAGGACGACGTTGTCGACCATGCGGCGCACCACGGCGGGATTCACACCGCCACCGCCGCGAAGCGAGGACATCTCCATCGCATAAAAAACCTTGGATTTTTCGCCTTCGGCGGCCGGGGCGTGGCCCGTCCAGGCGAGGACGGCCAGCACGAGAAAGGCGGCGCGGACATTGCGGCGCGCGGCGGCCAGGATTAAGGTCGGGCGGTGGTCCGGCATCTTTACGTTCACATTCCCTTTTGTCCGAAGGTATGCCCGTATTGCTCCTTCTACAAGGAGGCGAGCGACCGCAACAAGACGCAGGCGTTTCTCGACGCCGTGCTGGCCGAGGCGGAGATGGAGTCGGAGGGGCTGCAACCGCGCACCATTTTTTTCGGCGGCGGAACGCCCACGGCACTCTCGACGGCGCAATTGGAGTATCTGATCGGAGGATTGCGGGAGCGGATCGATTTTTCCGCGGTCGAGGAATTCACGCTCGAGATGAATCCCGCGACGGTTTCGCTGGAGAAGGCGAAGGCCTTGCTGGCTTTGGGGGTCAACCGCGTGAGCATGGGGGTTCAGTCGTGGGATCCCGAGCTTTTGAAAACCTTGGGGCGGGTTCATTCGGGTCCGCAGGCGCGGAGGAGCTATGAAATCCTTCGCGAGGCGGGCGTGGGGAATGTGAATCTGGATTTGATCTTCGGGGTTCCCGGGCAGACGCGAGGCCAGTGGCTGGAATCGATCCGGCAAACCATCTCCCTCGCGCCCGACCACATCTCCGCCTATTGCCTGACCTACGAGGAGGACACCGAATTTTTCGAGAGGTTGCAGCGCGGCGAGATGGTTCCCGACGCGGGATTGGACGCGGATTTTTTTGAATTGGCGATGGAGGAATTCGAGGCGGCGGGCTACGGGCAATACGAGATTTCGAACTACGCCCGGGCGGGGCGCGAGTGCTTGCACAATCTGGGATATTGGCGCGGCGCCGACTATGCGGGGCTGGGGCCGAGCGCGGTCTCCACCCGCTCGGGATGGCGCCGGAAAAATGTGGCGGACACCTCGGCCTACACGCGCCGGGTTTTATCCGGGGAGGACCGCTTCGAAAGTCTGGAGCGGTTGGACGAGGAAACGCGGCGGGCGGAGAAGGTGTCCTTGGGATTGAGAACCCGCGAGGGGGTGGGGATGGATTTGTTGGACGGCTTGAAAATCCGCCAACTCGAATCCGGGGGGTTGGTGAGGATACAGGAAGGCCGCGCGGCCTTGACGCGCGAGGGGCGGTTGGTGGCGGACGGAATCGCGGTGGAGTTGGCCTGATTCAAAAGAAATGCTCCGGAGGGCCCTGCTTCTCAGGGCCGGAATAGTCGTGTTTGCGCAGGCCGCACCGGACCCGACAAAATCCGCGCGCCAGCGCCTTCGTTCCATGGGAAAGACGAACGTTTGGCCTTGGGAAGGCACCCAGGCGCCGAGGGTAGGCGCTCGGGAGACTGCCGCAGGCAGCCCGAAGG
>CAZVPK010000002.1:16411-40883 GCA_964628505.1 uncultured Chthoniobacter sp. | reverse complement strand
GGGGTTGGTGAAAAAAACGGGGGTGTTTTTTTGAGGATTGCGGGAGGGGTGTTTTTGCGAGAACGGGGGGCGGCGTGTTGGGGTTGGGTTGGTGGGGATGCGGGGGTTTTTCCGGCCCTGACGAGCAGGGCCCTCCTGGGGTTGGTGAAAAAAACGGGGGTGTTTTTTTGAGGATTGCGGGAGGGGTGTTTTGCGAGAGCGGGGGGAGCGGCGTTTGGTTTCAATCGCGAGGGGAGAGCGTGGCGTTTTCGAGGTGGAGGATGGTGTCGAGGGAATCGCGGTCGGCCCAGTCGAGGAAGGTGGTGGTGACGAGGGTTTGGGCGTGGGCGGGGAGGGCGGCCAGGAGGCGGTTGCGGCGGGCGGGGTCGAGTTCGCCGAAGATGTCGTCGAGAAGGAGAATCGGCGGGACGGGGTGCAGCGCGGCGAGGTGGCGGGCTTGGGCGATTTTCAGGGCGAGGGCGATACCGCGTTGCTGGCCTTCGGAGGCGAAGGCGGAGGCTTTGAGCGCGTTGAGGGAAAGGTCGAGGTCGTCGCGGTGGGGTCCGCGGACGGTTTGGCGGAGGCGGTCCTCTTCGGGGCGGGAGGCGGCGAGGGATTCGGAGAAGGGGGCGGTGGCGCCGGGGCTGTAGGAGAGCGAGAGAGTGTCGGCGGAGGCGCTGATTTCGGCGCAGGCGGCGGTGGCGAGGGGCGCGAGGGTTTCGACGAGGGAGCGGCGGGCGGCGAGGAGGAATTCGCCGGCTTCGAGGAGCGGGGCGTCGAAGGCGGCGATTTCGCGGCGGGGTCGGCCTTCCTTGAGAAGGGAGTTGCGGGAGCGGAGGGCGCGTTCGTAGTCGCGGAGGGATTTGCGGTAGCCGGGGAGGGACTGGGTTCCGAGAAAATCGAGGAAGCGCCGGCGGGACGAGCCGCCGCCTTTGACGAGGTCGAGGTCGGAGTTGGCGAACCAGCAGACGCGGGCGGTGGAGAGGTAGTCGTCGGATTTGGTTTGAGGTTTCGAGTCGAGGAGGATTTCGCGGGTGCCGTCGGCGAGGCGGTATTGGAGACGGGTGTCGTGGACGCGGCCTTCGATGGAGCAGGACGAGTGGCCGGATTTGACAAGTTCGGCGGGTGAGGAGGTGCGGGGGGACTGGAGGCGGAGGAGGACGCAGACGGCTTCGAGGATGGAGGTTTTGCCCTGGGCGTTCTGGCCGACGATGCAGGTGCGCGCGGCGCCGGGTTGGAAATCCAGGGCGTCGAAGCAGCGGAAGCGGCGCAGGTGGATTTCGGTGATCACTTGCTGGTCATGCGGTGGACGCCGTTCCAGTCGTCGGCGGGCGGATGGGATTTGTAGTGGAGGGTGCGGGCGAGGAGGACGGCGGAGGGGGTGGTGGAGGCGTCGGGATTGAGCGCGGGGCGGTTGCGCTCGAGGAGGGAGGATTTTTCGAAGCAGTCGATGGCGGCGTCCCAGCGGCGGGCGAGGTGGTGGGCGAGGCCCTCGTTGTAGAGGTCGAGGCAGTCGAGGGTTTCCCGGTCGATGTCGGAGCGGAGGCAGACGATCTCGTGCATCTCGGCGGGCTCGGAGCGGCCCTTGACGATGATTTTGTCGAGGTAGCGGAAGACGCATTCGTCGCCGACGGATTCGGCGGCGCGGCGGGTTTCGCCGGTGACCATGGTGTAGACGCCGTAGCTCTTGGCGCCGCTCTCGCAGCGGGCGGCGAGGTTCACGGTGTCGCCCATCATGGTGTAGTTGAAGCGGCGGTTGGAGCCCATGTTGCCGACGGTGGCCGGGCCGGTGTTGAGGCCCATGCGCATGCGCATGCGACCGACGAAGGGCGGCCATTTGCCGGCTTCGGCGGCCCATTTTTTTCTCATCTCGAAAAGGCGGGCGCGGAGGAGCTGTGAGGTCAGACAGGCGCGGTGGGCGTGGTTTTCGAGAGGGACGGGGGCGTTGAAAATGCCGACGATGGCGTCGCCGATGTATTTGTCCACATAGCAGCCCTGCTCCATGAGAATATCGGTCATGGCGGTAAGGTATTCGTTCATGAGGGCGACGAGTTGCTGGGGCGCGAGAACCTCGGAGAAGGAGGAGAAGCCCTGGACGTCGGAGAAGAAGGCGGTGACCTCGGCGTCGACGCCGCCGAGCTGGGGTTCCTCGCCGCTTTCGACCATGCGTTCGACGAGGGCGGGGGAGAGGTAGTTGCCGAAGAGATTTTGGATGCGGCGTTTTTGTTCCTCCTGGCTGGAGAGTTGGAGGAACGCGGCGGCGAAGGCGCAGCAGACGGCCGCGCCGACGGGGGCGACGAGCGGAAGGAGGAGTTCGTAGCGGAGAAAAAGGAGGAAGACGGCGGCGATGTAGGCGAGGACGACGAGGGCTCCGGCGATTTTGAAAAAATTCGCGAAGCGCTCGGGAGCGAGGCTGAATGCGGCGGCGGCGAGGCCGAGGAGGAAAACGAGGGCGACGTTCGCGGCGGGCGGAAGGCGGTGGATGAAGCGACCCGAGACGAGGGTTTTCAGAAGATTGCCGTGCACCGAGACGCGTGGGACGGGAACCGGGCCGCTGAGGGGCATCACGCTGAGATCCTTGAGGAGGGGATCGACGGGGCCGATGAGCACGATGGAATCGCGGAAGGGGGCGAAGAATTGTTCGGCGAGCAGTTTTTCCTCGGGGGTTCCGTCGCGGGCGGCGTTGCCGAAGGCGATGACATCGACCAGGCTCGCGTGGTGGTCGGCCTCGGAGAACCAGCTGTTGAACCAGTTCGGTTCGACGAGTTGGCCCATGACAAGGGGGATGGAGGCGGCCGGGGCGTTGCCGTTTTTTTTGACGGTGATGCGGTCGTTTCCGATCTCGACGGCCTGCGGGGGGAGTTGCCAGAGGATGAGGGCGAGCTGGAGGGACATCGGGAAATAGGTGTGGAGGTCGGTCTTCGCGAAGAAGGGAACGTAGCGGACGTCGTCGCCCACGGTGTCGATGAGGCCGATGCGGCCCCAGGTCGGGCCCACGACGGGGTGGGAGGGGAGTTCGGGCGGGCCGATTTCGCCGGTGCCGTATCGGCGTTCGAAGACGAAGGGGAAGGAGGTGGAGTCGCCGAGGGGGCGGTTTTGGGAGCCGTAGGTGGCGGCGAGGACGATGTTCTTGTTTTTGTGAACGCACTTGCCGAGGGCGATGGTGCCTTTTTGGGCCTCCTCGCGGCCGAGGGCGGGGATGCCGGCGGAGGAGAAGACGAAGTCCATGCCCGCGGCGCGGATGTGGCCGAACTCGAAGAGGGAGTCGAGCGCGAGGGCGAAGAATTCGCGGTTCCAGGGAAAATTGCCGAGGCGGCGGATCGATTCGGAATCGACATCGACGTAGGCCACTTGGACGGGGGCCTCGACGGGGCCGCGGAGGCGGAAGCGGGCGTCGATGGTGGGATTTTCCAGAAACGCGAGGAGGCCGTCGGGGCCCAGGAATTTTTCGGAGTGGGGGAGGCGGAGCATGCGGACCTGCGAGAGCGCGGCCCAGGTCGAGCAAATCGCAAGCAGGATCAGGATGAAGAGGGGCTTGCGGATGGATTTGCGGATGTCCACGGCTGGGGTGCCAATTTCCATGGCGCCGAGGTTGGTGTCACGGATTTATCGAAGCCCAAAAAAGGCCGCCCGGGCGGGGGCGGCCTTTTCGGGTGAGTCGTTTGACGGTTGATCCCTATTGGGAGGCCGGCGTGGGGCGCGGGGCGGGGTTGCCGCTGGTTCCGGAGCCGGTGCCGGGGAGTTGCTGGCCGGCGGTGGTGGTGCCTTGATCGCCGGTGGTGAGAGGTTGGTTGCCTTGGCCCTGCTGCTGTTGTCCGGTTCCCTGCTGGGATCCCTGCTGGGCGGCTTGCTGAACGGCGGCGGGGTCGGCGGAGGGAACCGACGCCATGATGGCTTCGGCGACCATCTGGGCCTGGGGCGGGACGACCTTCGAAACATTCTGGGCCACTTCGACGGCGGCGGTTGGGACGGTCTGCGCGACGGCGGCGGCGATTTGGGGGGCTTCCGCGGGAGAGAAGTAGGCTGCGACCGCGGCGATATCGGCGGCCGACTCGGGTGCCGTGGCGGCGAGTTGGGATGCGGCTTGGGCGAGGGCGTCGCCGCCTTGGGCGGCCGCCGACTGGATGGCGGAGAATTGTTGCGGGGTGAGGTTGGGAGGAGCGCCGCCGAAGGTGTTCGGCGGGGTGTTGGAATTGAGGGTTTGCGTGGCGGCGTTGATGCTCTGCGCCACCCATGGAGGAATCGATCCCATGCCGGTGCCGGGGCTGAAATATTGACCGGCCCTGAAGTTGGTCTGCGAGCCCCCGGGCGGCGAGAATGATGCGGAACCGGTGGTGAGACCGAAGCCTCTGGATCCGGCGAAGCCAGCGGTGCCGCGGATGCCCGCGACGCCGACCGGAGTGACGATGTCAAAGGTGGATCCAGGTTTTTGCTTGGCGACATTGAAGATGATCGAGCCTTGGGGAACGGAGATTTTCGTCACCGAGCGGGAGGGGGCCTTGTCGATGGTTTTGTAGTCGAGGTTCTCGGAGCTGAAGGGATCCTGGACAAACTCGTCGATGGAGAAGCTCGAGGAGGGCTCGACCTCGACGGAAGAACCGTTCTCGAAGACGAGGGAGACCGAGGAATCGCCGCCGGTGACGATTTTGGCCCCTTGCTGGATGAACATTCCTTCCTGGAGCGCGGTGGTTTTGCCGGCGGGCGAGAGGAGTTTGGCGGAGGAGCCGGTGACCTTGATCACACGGACATTGCCGACCACCATTTCGGCGGAGGCGAGGGACGGGACGAGGGCCAGGACGAGGATGGCCGCAAGAAACTGCGCAAGGGGTTTGAGCTTCATGGTCCGCAGACACTCGCTCCGGAAGGAAATCCGGGCAAGCAGTTTCTGGCGGGAATTTTTTTGCGGCGGGGGCCGGCTCAACCGCCCCAGCGCGACCCCTTGGAGAGGGCGGGGACCCAGTTGCGGAGATGGCCGTAGGCATAATCGGTCTTGCCGATCGCGCCGATCATGCGCTTGCCGGTGGCGCGGCGCCATTTTTTGCTCATGCTTTCGCCGGTGTGGCAGCCCCAGCTTTTGACGAAGGCGTCGCGGGTGAAGATGCCGCGGCGGATGCGGGCGAGTTCGTTTTCGTGGAGCCAGCTTTTCGAGCCGCTGTCGATCTCGTTGCTGTAGTCGAACATGAAGCAGGCGCGGTTCGAGTGGCCGTAGAACTCGAAATTCGCGATCTTCACGCGGTCGCGGGGTTTTCCATGGTTGAGGTAGTCGATGACTTCGCCGCCCCGGTCGAACCAGACGAGGTTGACGCGGTATTTGTCGCGGACGGAGACGATGTTGGCGAGGAGGTCGGTTTTGTCCTGGCGCCGGGCGCGCCGGATGTAGCTCGGGCGGTGGACAAGCCAGGTGATGGAGGCGTCGGGTTTTTGTTTTTGGATTTCCTGGATTCTCACGCGGGCGGCGCGGATGAAATTCCCCCACCAGCGGTCGTGGGGATCCTCCTTGAATTTTTCCCATTCCTCGAGGGAGGGTCCGCCGCTGAGGAGAATGTATTCCCGCTCGATTTCGGCGCGGGCGAGCGGGGCGCAGGCGAGCAGGAGCAGGGCGAGCAGGCGGCGGATCATGGGGGAATGAATCGACAGGGCGATTCCGCAAGGCAAGCCGAAAGCATCGGCGGGGATTGCGCGCGCGGGGGCGAACTGCTTTTCTGCAGGAGCTCGAATGCGAGCGTTCCAACCCGGCCATGCTCGAAATCCGCGATCTCACGCTTGAAGTCCCCGGCCCGGAGGGGTCCCGCCGCTTGTTGGACGGGGTGTGCGCGAAATTTCCACCCGGGCATTTCGCGGCGGTTCTGGGGCCCTCGGGTTGCGGGAAGACGAGTTTGTTGAGGGCAGTGCGGGGGATTGCGGACGGCGAGGAGAGCGGGGGTGTGTTTTGGAGGGGGCGGGATCTGGGCGAGGAGGATTTTTCGCCCTCCGAGATCGCGTATGTGCCGCAATTCGGCATCGGCCACGGGGAGTTGTCGGTTCGCGAGAGTGTGGATTTCGCGTTGCGGCTGCGGGCGAGGACAGGAAGCCGCACGGCGAGGGAGGAGCGCGTGGAGGGGATTCTCGGGGAGTTGAGGTTGAAGGAACTCGAGGACCGGCGGGTGGGCGTTCTCTCGGGAGGCCAGCGCCGACGCCTGGCGCTGGCGATGGAGTTGACCAACCGGCCCGAGATTCTGATGTGCGACGAGGTGACGAGCGGCCTCGATCCGCGCTCGGAGGACGAGATCGTGCGACTTCTGAGGCATCTGTCGCGGCGCGACGGGCGACTGGTCCTCTCGGTGACGCACAGTCTGGAGCATTTGGAGCTTTACGATTCCGTGCTGGTTCTCCACCGGGGCGTGGCGGCGTATCACGGGCCGCCGGATTTGCTGGCCCACTATTTCCGCGTGGAGTCCGCGGACCGGCTCTACGAGCGGCTCGAGGACCGCACTCCCGGGGAATGGGCGGCCTCGTGGAAAAAACACCGCGAGGCCATCGCGGAGGCGTCCGCCCCGGAAAATCCCGAACCGCCCGCCGAACCGCCTGAGGGGCCATCGGGCGGGGAGCCCGCCCGGCCGCCCGGCATGGCGAGCCAGTTCGCCACGCTGCTGGCGAGGAGGTTTTTGGTTTTTTCGCGATGCCGATCCCAAATCCTTCTCCAACTCGGGCTGGTATTGGGTTTTCCCCTGCTGGTGGCGGTCTTCGCGTGGAACGGCCTGCCCGCCGTGATGAGCCTGGGCATGGGATTGGACCTGGATGTGGTGCGGCAGATGAACGAGGCGCGGGAATTCCTGCTCCAATCGACCAGGGTCGGAAGCCTGGTCTCGGGGATTGTGATGTTCCAGGTGATTCTTCTCACGTTGATGGGGGCGAACAATTCGGGCCGCGAAATCGCCGCCGAGCGTCCGGTTTTCGAGAGGGAAAAACTCGCCGGCCTGGATCCCACGGCCTATGTGGCGAGCAAGGCGGTGTTCCTCTCGGTGTTTGTGGCCGCGCAGTCGCTGTGGATGGGGATGTTCGTGCACCATGTGTGCGGTTTCCCCGGCAATCTGGGAATGCAACTGGTGTTGCTGGCGATGGTGAACGCCGCGATGACCTCGATCTGCCTGGGAATCTCGAGTCTGATGTCCTCGGCGGAGCAGGCCTCGCTGGTTTCGATCTACCTTGTCGGGTTCCAACTGCCGTTGTCGGGCGCGGTGCTGGCGCTGCCCGAGGTTCTCGGCGGCGCGGTGCGGCCGTTCATTTCGGCCTATTGGAGCTGGTCCGGAATTTTGCAGACCCTCAAAGACGAGCGCTATTACGACATCGTGCAGGCGGTGGCGCAGAGTCCGTTGAGTCCGCTCGGGCTCTGCGTGTGGGTGCTTGCGGCGCACATCGCCGCGGGATTGTTCCTGGCGAGGGCCGGTTGCGAGCGGCGACAGGCGGATTGATGCGGCGGCCGCGTCCGTGATTGAATGAGGGAGATGAACAAAGGGGAATCCATCGAGCGCAGCGCGGGGACATTCGAGCGCGAAGAGGCGGCGCAACTCGCGCCGTGGGCGGTGCCGCCGAACGGTTCGTGCGGGCGGGCGATTCCCGAGCCGGGGCATGGATACCGGGCCGAAATCCAGCGGGACCGCGCGAGGATCATCCACAGCTCGTCCTTTCGCCGCCTCGACGGGAAGACGCAGGTTTTTCTGAACGGCACCGGCGACCACTACCGCACGCGACTGACGCATACGATCGAAGTGGCCTCTGTGAGCCGGACGGTGGCGCGGGCGTTGCGGTTGAACGAGGATCTCGCCGAGGCCATCGCGCTGGCGCACGATCTCGGGCATCCGCCCTGCGGCCATCGCGGCGAGGAGGAGTTGGACGCCCTTTTGCGGGGACACGGCGGCTTCGACCACAACGTCCAGAGCCTGCGGATCGTCGAGATTCTGGAGGAAAAATACCCGGCGTTTCCCGGCCTGAACCTCACCTGGGATGTGAGGGAGGGAATCCAGAAGCATGCCGGGGGCTACACCCATCCCGTCGATGGCGGGAGGTATTCCTCGCCTTCGCTCGAGGCGCAGGCGACCGATTTGGCGGACGAGATCGCGTATTCCAGCCACGATTTGGACGACGGGCTGGACGCCGGGTTGCTTTCATTGGATTCGCTCGAGGAGGTTCCGCTTTGGAAACGGGCCGAGGAGAACGCGCGGCGGGAGCATCCCGGTTTGGACACCGGTCGTTACCGGGGTTTTGTGATTCGTTGCCTGGTGAATCTCCTGGTGGACGATTTGGTGCGCCAGACCTCGATGAACATTGGTTCGGCGGGTGTCGGGACGCTCGAGGACGTGCGGCGGCATCCGGTGCGTTTGGCGGCGTTCGGTTCCGAAATCCGGCGCGAGCTTTCCGGCCTGCGGCGGCATTTGTTTCAAAACCTCTATCACAGCCCCGAGGTGGCGGGGGCGAACGAGAAGGCGGCGCGGATGATTTCCGAACTCCACCATTTTCTGGTTGCGCATCCCGAGAAAATGGGGCGCAAGGCGCGATCGCGCATCGAGCGGGACGGGGTGCACCGCAGCGCGGGGGATTACATATCAGGAATGACCGACCGGTATTTGGCGAGTCAGCACCGGGAGTTGCTGGGCTGAGGCCCGCGAAGGATCACCAGAAGCTGGTCGGGACGTCCACCTGGTCGCCGGGGCGGAGGCGAACATCCTTCGAGGGATCCTTGAGAATCTCGCGGGCGTCGTAGATGGAGGTTTTCTGGTCGCGGAGGAGCCGGACTTTTCCGCGGTTGGCGAACTCGGTGAAGCCGCCCGAGGCGCTGATGGCGCCGAGGAGAGTGAGGTCGGCGGTGAAGGGGACACGCTGGGGCGCCTTCACCTCGCCGGTGGTGTTGACGAAGCGTGCGGTGTCGGGCACGAGCAGGGTGATCGAGGGGTTCGTGTAGATTTGCTGGGAGCGGTAGGTCGATTCGATGGCGGCCTGGACCTGGGCCTGGGTGGCCGATGCGGCGCGGACCTTGCCGATGTGGGGCAGGTTGAGGAATCCCTCGCCGTCCACGGTGTAGGGGCCGGAGACTTGTTGGATTTCCTCGGTGGGCACCCCGCCGATGCGGAGTTCGACCGTGTCGCCGGGGCGGAGGACGGCATCCTGGGCGAAAAGCGACGGGGTGGAGAGCGCGAGGAGGAGGGAGGCGAGGGCCGCCGGGATTCTAGTATTCACTGGACGAGTCGTTGCGGGATTTCACTTGGGCCGCGGCCACCTGGGCGGGCGCGGATTTTTTCGAACCCTTCGAGGGATCGGCGTTGGCCGGGTGCTTGTGGTAGTAGTTGTAGTAGCTGGTGTAGTATTCGTAATACTGGTCGTGGCGGACATCGACGTTGTTGAGAACCACGCCCAGGATCGTGCCGCCCACGTTGTCCACGGCCTGTTTGACGCGCTGGAGCATGGCCTTGGGGAAACGGCGGTGTTGCACGACGATGATGGTGAGATCCATTTCGCTGGACAGCACCGAGGCGTCGCTCACGCCCAGGATCGGCGGCGAGTCGAAGAAGACAATGTCGAACCGGCTCTTGAGTTCCTTGATGAGGTCGAGCATGCGCTGGGAGTTGAGCACGCCCACGGCGTTGCTCGGGACCTTGCCGCTGGTCATGAGGAAAAGGTTTTCGATTTTGGTGAGGTGCACGACATCCTCGAGGGCGATGTCGGTGGTGAGGTAGTCGCTCAGGCCGCGCTCGTTGGCCACGCCGAAGAGGCGGTGCTGGGAGGGGCGGCGCAGGTCGGCGTCCACCACCAGTGTGGTGTAGCCGCCCTTGGCGAAGGTGTAGGCGAGGTTGTTGAGGGTGGTGGATTTTCCCTCGCCCGCGCCGCCGCTGACGAGTGTGATGGTGCTCGCGGCCGGGGATTTCCGGTTGAACTCGATATTGGTCCGCATGATGCGGTAGGCCTCGGCGTCGGGGTTGTCGTCGCTGGTGCGAATGAGGAGGCTGATGTCCTTGGGGATGACGGCGAGCACCGGAACCTGGAGCAACGACTCGAGTTCCTCCATGGTTTTGACGCTGGTGTCCAAATATTCGATGAAGAAGGCGAGGCCGACTCCGAAGCCCATGCCCACGACCACGCCGAGGAGCATGTTGAGGAGAACGCGTGGGTGGGAGGGGAGTTCGGCGGGTTCGGCTCGTTCCCAGATGACGGCGGGATCCTGGGGCATGGTGCGCTGCATGGTCTCGGTGGAGAGCCGCATCTCGGCGGCCTCGAGAACGCGCTTGGCGTTGATGTAGTTGTTTTTCGCCTCGTAGTAGCCCGCGGCGCGGGTTTTCGAGGTTTGTTGCTGGGACTGGGACTCCTCGAGGCGCTCCTCGAGTTTCTCGAGGCCCTCCTCGGCGATGAGCAGATTGGCCTCCATGCTGGCGCGGAGGGAGGCGATCTGGGCGGCGAGTTGTTCCTCCATGACGGCCTTCTTGGCGCGGAGGGATTTCACGTTGGGGTGGTTGATGCCGAGGCCACTGTTCTGGAGGCGGGCGATCTCGGAGGCGAGTTCCTGGTATTGGGGAAGCATCTGCTGGATGGTCGGGTCGGGAACGTCCAGGGTCGTGATGCTTCGCATGATCTGGTCGTCGGTGAGCTTGGAGATTTGGTTGTATTTCGCCTTGAGCGTGGCGACCTCGAGGCGCTTGGTGCTGACCTGCTGTTCGACGGCGAGAAGGACCTCGTTGGCGGCCTGCATGGGGTCCTCGATGCTGTCGGGGTTGAGGTCCTGGATGTCGTTTTCGATGCGGATGCGCTGGGCCTCCTCGCGAAGTTCGTCGACCTTGCGGCGTTGCTTGGCCACCTCCTCCTGGAGTTGGACGAGGGAGCGCGAGACGCTGCGCTGTTGCTCCTCGACGCGTCGGCGCTGGTATTCCTCGGCGATGCGGTTGGCGATGTCGGCGGCCTCCTGGCGGTCCGGAGAGGTCACGCTGATCTGGATGAGTTCGGTGTTTCGGATTTCGCGGACGTCGATGGTTTTTCGGAGTTTGAAGTAGGTCTGCTCCTTGCCGTTGATGCCGTAGAGTTTTTTCCACTTGGAATCCAGGCCGAGGGATTCGATGACCGGGTAGAGGATTTCCTTGCGCTGGATGATTTCGAACTGGGTGGTGATGAAGCGGGGATCGAAGCCCTGGCCGCCGGCGCGCTCGTTGAAGACTTGAAGGTAGGTGTCGTTCTGCTTGATCTGCATGGCGACCGTCGACGTGTATTGCTTCGGCATGAAGTAGGTCACCACGCCGGCTGTGATGACCACCAGGAGGAAGACCAGAATGATCAAGGGAAATCGAATGCGAACGACGCGCCAGTAATCGAGAAAGTGGAGTTTGATTTCGCCGGAGTCTTCTTGGTTCATAAAAAGGGACTGGAACTAACCACAGGGGGGAGCAAGGGGCAAATCCGTTCGAGGAATTTTTTCAAGGGAGCGGCCCCGTCCGCGCCCCGTTGGCGATTCCAGGCCTAGAATTCGGCGTTGAGGCCCACGAAGGCCACGTTGCGCTGGTAGCTGAGTTGCTCGGAGGCCGGGGCCATGTCGATCGTGTAGGCGTAGCCGCCTTGAAGGGTCAGGAATTTGGTGATCTTGAAATTCGCGCCCACGGCGAACTCGATGATGTTTTCGTAGAAATCCGATTGGTTTTCGTTGCGGTCGAATTCGTCGTAGAAGTTGTTGAGGTAGTTCAAGCCGGCGTTGAAGGAAAGCTTGGGTGTGATGCCTTGGACGACGTTGAGTCCGATGCGGAAGGTCTGCCGGGTGGCGGAGCCGTCGAGGCCGGAGGCTTCCGTGCCGTAGCGGAGGTTCAGGCCGATGGTGGAGAGCCTCTGGTATTGGTAAAGGCCGTTGAGTTCGGCGAAGGGGCCGACGTAGTAGCGATTGTTGTTCTCGGGGTCGTAAATCCGGAATTCCACGCCGCCGCGGGCGGTGACCTTGAACTTCGGATTGAAAATCTGGTCGACACCGAGGAGGCCGAACTGGCCGAAGTTGTTCAAGGGAGCCGCGAAGTAGGTGACCGGGTTGGCGCGGTATTCGATCACGCCCGTGGTCTTGGGAAGGATGAGCCAGTTGAACGATTGGCCGATGGTCTGCTCGATGCGGCCCTGGTTGTCGTTCAGGTTTTGGTCCACATAGAGGAAGGGGGTGAAATTGTATTTCGTCTCGGTGGAGAATTTTTCCGACCACTGGTAGGCGCCGGCGATGGTGGTCGAGGAGTAGAGGTAGTCGCCGTTCTGGCGATTGGTGCCGCCGGCGATCGTGAGGTCGGGCTGGGCGAGGTAGGCCGTGTTGGTGGAGAACGAAATCGTCATCCGGGGCGTGAGTTGGTAAACGCCCGAGAGGTTGATGCCGCCGGTGTAGTCGAATTTGTCGCCGGGGCGGGTGTAGTAATAGGTGACGCCGCCGTTGACAGCCGCCTGGAGTTGGAGTCGGGAGTTCTCGGCGGTGTATTCCACGCCGCCCGCGAAGTTTGAATAGAAGCTGCCGTAGCGGTTGGTCTCGGTGGTGAAAAGGTTGTCGTCGTAACCTTCGCGGATGGCGAACGCGAACGAGTAGGGGAGATCGGCAAGAAACTCCGAGGTGTCAAGGGCGCGGTCGTAATCCACCGTGGCCGCGTTGTCTTCGATGGGCACGCCCTCCTGCTGGGGGAAGTCCGAGGGAGCCGGTGCCCCTTCGAATTCCTCGCCCGAGCGCTGGGCCGTGGCGTTTGCGAGCATCAAGGCGGTGAGTGAAAGGAGCGTTGCGGCTTTTTTGAGAATCATCGTCGGGTGTGGCTCGGGTTGGGCGGATTGGTTTTTTTCCGGTCGGGCCGGAATCAACGGGAGGCGGGCGTCGGCGTGGGATTGGCCTGGCCGGGATTGCCGCTGGTTCCTGAACCGGTTCCGGGGAGTTGTTGGCCGGCGGTGGTGGTGCCTTGGTCGCCGGTGGTGAGCGGTTGGTTGCCGGTTTGCTGGGATTGTTGCTGGCCCGCTTCGACGGCGGCTTGAACTTGAACCGGATCCACGGTCGGCACGGCTTGGGTGATGGCGTTGGCGATTTGAGGGGCTTGCTGCGGAACCGCGGCAGCCACGGCCTGGGCGACTTGCGGCGCCTGCTGGGGAGCGGCGGCGGCCACGGCGGCGGCGATTTGTGGCGCTTGTCCCGGAGGCGAGACGGCGGCCACGGCGGCGGCGATCTGAGGCGCTTGGGCCGGGGCACCCGCGGCGGCGGCGGTGGCGATTTGAGGAGCAAGCGCAGGCGGCACGAAGGCGCTGGCGGCGGCCGCGATGGCCGCTGCGACAGTGGGATTCGCGGAGGTCATGGCAGTGACCGCGGCCATGAGGGCCTCGGTGTTTCCGGCACCGAAGGCGTTGGCCAACTGGGCCGCGATGGCTGCGGCCTGTTCCTGGGAGGCGTTGTTTTGAAGGGCGTTTTCCTGGGCTTCGGCTTTTTGCCTGGCGGCCGCACCCTGCTGGGCGCGGGCTGCGGGAATCGCTGTGGAGAAAAGTGCCGCGGCGAGCAAGGCGGACACGGGGAGGTTTTTGGAGAGGAATGTGGTGCGCATGGATGACGTCTTAGGGGAAGCTGTGGCGAAGTCAATCCCTCTCGTGTGAAATTTTTTTAACAATTTCAAGGTGGACCTTGAGCCCTTGCCTCCAATTCGACCAGAACATCGCGGCGCTCCTTCGAATAGGTGGAGCCGGGCAGCGAAAGGGCGAGTCCGTAGAATCGGATCGCTTCGGCTCGGTCGCCCGCGGTTTCGAATCCCAGACCCCCGAATTCATAGGGTGCCGCGTAGAACGGGGCGATTCTCATCGCCTCGATGTAATGCCCTCTCGAGCCGCCATCCGGAGATTTGAAATCCATCGCGTGGGCCAGATTGAGGAAATTCCAGGCATCCCCCGGCTCGAGGTCCACGGTTTTTTGGAAAAATCCCAGCATCTGCGACTGGTGGCGCGACCGCTCCGGCGAATCGACCGGGGATTTCAGGAACAATGCGTGCGAGGCCCGCCCGGCCGTGTCGGCGAGCCGCGCGTGGGAGGGGTTGTGCGCGAGTCCGCCGCCGGCGATCTCCACCGCTTTTTCGAATTCGCCCGAGCGAAGCGCGTTGTCCGCGAGGATCCAGGCCAGTTCGGAGCGGTGCGATTGCCAGACCGTCAGCGCCAGAGCCGCTCCCAGAGCGGCTGTGGAGACCAGACCCGCTTTCCGGGCCGCTCCCGAAAATCCACCCGCCGGGGCGGCGCCGCCGGGTGCCGCGAGGAGTCCCAGCACCAGCGCGAGAAGAAGCATGTTGGCGGGAACCTGCATGTTGAAATCGAAGAACGAATGGGCCGCGCACGCCGCCAGCGCCGCCAGCGCCCCGGCCTGTATCGCCGCGCGCAGGCCATCGCCTTCGCCCCGGCTTTTCCGGCGGGAGGCGGCCCCGAAGGCCCTCCAGCCCGCGGCGAAATGAAGAACCACCACGCACAACCCGAGGCCCGCCCCGACCAGGCCCAGTTCGGCGAGTCCCTGCACCCAGTCGTTGTGCGCGCAGATGTCGTCGATCGCATCGGTTTGCAGCCTCAATTGCCTCGACGCATTGGTGAACGTCCCGGCGCCCGCACCGACGATCGGGTCCGTTTGCCAGAGCCTCAGGGCGGTTTTCCAGACATTCACGCGGTAGCCCTCGTCGGCGGCGGTGAACACCCGGTATTGCGCGAGATCGCTCGAGGAAAACGCCAGCCACGCCGCGCCCAGAACCGCCGCAAGCGAGAGGAACAGCATTCCCGCCGTGCGCCCGCGCCGGCCCAGCGCGCCGGAGAGCAGCGAGCGGCACCCCAGCGCGAAAAACACGCCTAGCGCCGCCAGCATCCCGATCAACCCGCCGCGGCTCTGGGTCAGGATTCCCAAGCCGAAAAACACCGCCGCCGCATAGAGGAGCGCCACACGCGCCCAGAGCCGGGCGCCGCCCCACACGCCGACCGCCAGCGAGAAGGCCCCCGCGATGTTCAGAAGCCAGGCGAGGTGGTTGGCGTTGTAGAAAAGTCCCCGCGCTCGGAAGGTGTGCATCTCCATATGGTCCGGGCAGAGCGTGGTCACCCAGCCCAGATGCAGCCTCGCCTCCGGCGCCAGATACTGGAAAAAACCCAGCGCCGCCTGCGCGAAGGCCCCCGCCAGCAGCAGCGCGAGCAGAACCCATCTCTCCCTCGACCCCGTGACGCAAAAAACCGCCAAGCCGTAAACCACCGCGGCCGCCAGCACCTGGCGCACGATCAATCCCGGAATCCACTCGTCCATCCGCTCCAGCAGCGGCGCCGCCACCCAAGCCGCCAGCCCGGCGGAAAAAACCACGCACGCCCAGCGCACCCCGGCTCCCCGCCGGGATCCAAGGCCTCCGAGCGCCGCCAGCGCCGCCAGCGCGAGCACCCCGTAGCCCGGCAGCGCCAGGAACGGGTAGGGACCGCGGCCCACGAAATATTGGGACGCCAAGAGCCCCAACCCGCAGAGCACGGCCACAACGACATTCACACCTCCTCCGATAGTCCATGCGGCACCGGCTTGGAAACAGGAAACAACCCGAGGGGAAAAATATGAGTCGCCATCGCCCCCCCGTTCGTAAAAATGGCCCGATGACAAGCCAGACCATTCAAGAGCAAGCCGCCCGCCGCACCTTCCCGCCCTTCGATCTCGCCCGCCTTCTCAAAAGCACCTTCGAGCCCAAGCCCGGCCAGCGTATTTGCATCCTGATCGATCTTCCCGACACCTCCCGCATGCGCGACTTCGCCTTCCTCGGAGATCCCGCCCTCGCCATCCAGCGAAACGCCGTCAATTTTTTCCTCGAGCCCCTCAACAAACGCGTGATGGCCGAACTCGGCCTGGAGGGCGGAGGCATCTACGCCTACCAAGTCACCGGCGGCAGCAACCTCGACCTCCCCGACGAGGCCGTGTGCCCCGACGGAACCGTCGTCAGCCTCTCCAAGGATGTCTACCCGCGCCACGACATCATCCTTTGCATCTCCACCTACTCGGCCACCGCGCCGCTCACCGCCTTCGCGAAGCAATACCACTTCCGCGGCGCCACGCTCCACGGCGTCAACGCCACGATCCTCCGCACCGGCCTCTCGGTGAGCTACGACGACGTCAGCCGCGACGCCGAAAAAATGCGCCTCGGCATGACCAAGGCCGACTGGGTGGAAATCGATTTCCTCCACGCGGGAAAAACCCACACGCTCCGCCTCGAACTCGGCAATCAGGAGGCCCAGAAAAGCCACGGCCTCTGTCGCGGCGACGAACCCGATGTCGCCAACCTGCCCGCCGGCGAGATTTATTTCGTCCCTGTCGGCGCGACCGGCGAGTTCCCGATGCGCTACGAGGACGGCACGATCGGCCTCATGCATGTCTCCGGCGGCCGCATTCAAAAAGCCGAACTCCTCGAAGGCAACCCCGCCACGGTCGAGGCCCACAACGCCAAGCTCGCCTCCGACCCCGTCACCGGCGAACTCGGCGAGCTCGGCTTCGGCACGCAGATCCTCCCGACCTCCGGCCGCGACATCCAGGACGAAAAAATCCTCGGCACCATCCATGTCGCCACCGGCCGCAGCGACCATCTCGGCGGCTCCCTCACGCCCGACAAGTTCGCCGAGCACCTCAACGCCACGCACGACGACATCCTCTTCGCCCCGCACAAAACCTCCGAGATCTGGGTGTCCCAGGCCCGCATGCACCGCGACGGCGAGACCCGGGTCCTGATCGAAAACTACGAGCCCTCCGCCTACATCAGGGAACTTCGCCAATAGCGCGAAATCCCGCGCGGGGACGGCGTGGATCGAGGGAGCCGTCCCCGCGCGCGGTTTCGCACGGGCGCTGTCTCGAGCCGCCCCGCCAAGGCCGTCGGGCGCGTCTTGGCGCTCCAAACCTCAGCGGCGGGCGGGAGTTTTTTTCGGGGCGGATTTGGGTTTTTCGGGGGAGGGGGATTGGAGGAGCGGGGAGGACATCATTTTGCGGATGTGGTCTTCGAGCGCGTGGCCGGATGGGCCGGGAAGGTTGCGGGCTTGTTCGAGCAGCGTCGAGGGATCGGGGGCTTTCGCGGCGGGCGGGTTGAGGGCGAAGAGGAGGTAGGCGTAGGGGCAGATGGAGAATTTCTCGGCGAAGGCTTTCGAGAAATGGCTCAGGCTCGAGTAGCCGACCTCCATCGCGGCTTCGGTGACGTTGGATTTTCCCTCGCGCAAAATCGCGGCGGCTTTTTCGAGGCGCAGGTCGCGGAGGTGTCGGGTGATCGTGGTGCCGGTTTGCTCGGAAAAAATCCGGCTGAGGTGGAACGGGCTGCAACCCGCCATTTTTCCCAGCTGCGCGAGGGTGGGGGGATGCTCGAGATTGTCGGCGAGGAGTTGCTTGACCTGATCGACGCGGCGGGTGGCGAGGTGGTTTTTCACCGTCACCGGAAACACCTCGATGGTCGTGGGAGTGAGGGCGTGGGTGGCGATCTCGACGGCTTTCGCCTCGCGCCAGGCGGGCTGGCAGGGGCCGGCGAGCGGTTCCTCGATGAAGTCGCGTGTGGATTTGCCGACCGCGCCGTTGAGGGTTTGGTTGAAAAATCCCTCGTCGATGGTGTGGAGGTTCCATTTTTCCATCCACGCGGGGGTGGCGGCGAAACACAAAAAGCGGTGCGGCCCTTTTCCGGCGCGGCGGACTTTCATTCCGTGAAGCCCGACGCCCGCCACGACGCGGCCGGGGAGGATTTCCTCGGTTTTGCGCCCGCGCTGGAATTCGGCCTGGCCTTGCACGTTGACGAGCAGAAGAAGCCCGCCGTCCCAGCCGAATTCGGGCGGGATGTCTTTTCCGGTCCATTGCCAAAACGCCATGAGGTCCGCGGTGCGGAAGGTGTCCTCGAGTCGGAAGGGGCAACGGCCGGTCATGGCGATCACGCGGCGGCGCGCTCCCGGTTGAGCCAGACTTTCGCGACGCCTTTCATTCGGGTGAGGATGTAATAGACGGTCTGGCTGCGCTGGCGGACGAGATCGGCCCCGACGATCTTTGGAACAAAATCGGCCGGGACGTCCATGATTTGCTCGGGCGTGCATCCGGCGAGGCCTTTGCAGAGGATCGAGGTCATGGCCTTGGTGAGGGTTTGAACCTGCGGGCCGAGCGTGATGCGGAAGGTGCAGGAGCGCTCGGGCGAGACTTTCAAAAAAACGCCGACGGTGTCGGTGCATTCCTCGTCCTTGCGGATGTCCTCGAGGTCGAACGTCTCGCCGTCGCGGGGCGCTTGCTTCGCGGCGGAGTCGGCATACGAGATGAGCGCCTCGCGTTTTTCGGCCGGCGGGAGCGACTCGAAGAGCGAGACGATTTGAAGAAGTTTCTCGGGATGCGGATCCATCGCTCAGCCGCGTTCGATGGGCGCGCCCACGCGGTTGCCCCACTCGGTCCAGGAGCCGTCGTAGTTGCGGACGTTTTTGTAGCCGAGGAGGTAGGTGAGGACGAACCAGGTGTGGCTCGAGCGCTCGCCGATGCGGCAGTAGGCGATGACGTTCTGGTCGTGCGCGAGCCCGGCCTCGATCTCGTAGATGCGGCGGAGTTCGGCGGCGGATTTGAAGGTCGAGTCTTCGTTGACGGCGGTTTTCCAAGGAACGCTGGCGGCGCCGGGAATGTGGCCGCCGCGGAGGACGCCTTCCTGCGGGTATTCGGGCATGTGGGTGATCTCGCCGCGGAATTCGCCGGGCGAGCGGACATCGACAAGCGGGAGTCCGGCATTGCTGTGGGCGAGGGTTTGATCGAAGAAGGCGCGGATCTCGTCGTCCTGGCGTTTCGCCGGCGGGGTGTAGTGTCCGTGCGGGAAATGCGGAACGGCGCGGGTGAGGTGGCGGCCCTCGGCGATCCACTTGTCGCGGCCGCCGTCCATGATTTTCACCTTGGTGTGGCCGAAGAGCCGGAAGGTCCAGAGGGCGTAGCAGGCCCACCAATTGGACTTGTCGCCGTAGAAGACGACGGTGGTGTCGTTCGAAATTCCATGGCGCTCGCAGAGCGCGGCGAACGCGGCGGGTTGGATGTAGTCGCGGATCGTTTGGTCCTGCAGGTCGGAGCGCCAATCGATGTGGACCGCGCCCTGGAGGTGGCCGGTGTCGTAGAGAAGAATGTCCTCGTTGCTCTCGACAAGGCGCAGGCCGGAATCGGAGAGGTGCTCGGCCACCCATTGGGTGGTCACGAGCGCTTCGGGATGGGCGTAATTTTCGTCAATCATGGCGGAAGATTCATGCTGTGGAACGGGACGCGGCGCAAGCGGGTTCGCGCGGCGGCGTTCGCGGGTGGATGCCTAGCTTGCGGCCTCGAATTCGGCGAGGCGGGCGCGGAGTTGGTCGATGGTTTCGCGGGCGGCGAGGAGTTCGGCCTGGAGTTCCCCGATGCGGGCCGCGAGGGTTTCGGGGTCGTCGGACTGGTAGAAGGGGGCCCGCGAAATGGTGAGGGTTTCGCCGGTGCAGCAATTGACGATGCGGGTGTCGGGCGTGATCTCGCCCATTCGGAGGAATTCGAGAAGCGCGCCGGAGGTGGTGGGGCCGTAGAGCGGGTTGTCGGGCACTTCGACGAGCCAGTCCATCAGGAGTTCGGCGATCATCGGCGCCTTGGTCCAGGTCTTGCCGTCGCTGGAAACCGAGTCCTGGGGATTGATCTGGGCCGCGTCCGCCCACTCGCGCAGTTTTTCAAACGAAACCGGGCCGTGGACATCGCCTTCGCCGAATTTTTTCAACAGCCAGATCGGGGAATTGTCGGTGGGCATAGGACAGTTCAAGTGATCATTCCGCGAACGGGCGGGGTTGGCAAGGACCGTGTTCGCCGGCGCGCGCGGGGAAGTTTTTCCTTGATGCGGGAAGGCGGCGGTTTCTAAATGCGGTTCCATGAAAGTTCTCCTGAGCGTCCTTTTAGCCGCGTTCGTTTGTGGTCCGATCCTCGCCGACATCCAGGCGCCGCCCGCCTCGGACTACGGCCCCACCCGCAAGCTCGGCCGCGGCATCGGCAACCTTGCCTTCGGACTCACCGAGATTCCGTTCCAAATGACCATGATCAACGAGCTCGAAGGCAACGCGGCGGCGTTCAGCTACGGACTGGTGCGCGGGACCGGCAGGGTGCTGGCGCGGCTGGGATTCGGCATCTACGAGGTGGCGCTCTTTCCCTTCCCGACCCACAAGGGAACCTACTACCCGCCGTATCGCAGCGACATCCCCTGGATCAACTCGGGCTACTCGGAATTTCCGCCCGAGTTGGGATTCGAGACGCGCTACGACTACGGGCGGATTTATCCGAGTCTGTGAGACGACCGGCCCGTCGCGGGTTGGCGGGAGTTGATTTTTCGGAACGATGATTTCGCTCACGGTCCCTGTCTACAACGAGCGCGAGGCGCTTTTGCCGTTGTTTGAAAAAGTGCAGCGCACCATGCGTTCGCACTACGGGCACGATTGGGAAATCATCTTCGTGAACGACGGCAGCCATGATGGCAGCGAGGCGCTCCTGGACGAACTCGCCGAAAAAAATCCCGAGGTGAAGGTCGTGCATTTCCGCCGGAATTTCGGCCAGACCGCCGCGATGATGGCGGGGTTCGATTTCGCCCGCGGCGAGACGATCATCCCGCTCGACGGCGACGGGCAGAACGATCCCGAGGACATTCCCCGCATCGTGGCGAAACTCGACGAGGGCTTCGAGGTGTGCTCGGGCTGGAGAAAGGACCGGCAGGACAACGCGCTTCAACGCAACATCCCGAGCATCCTCGCGAACAAGCTCATTTCCACGGTCTCGGGTGTGAAGCTGCACGATTTCGGCTGTTCCTTGAAGGCCTATCGGGCCGAGGTGATCAAGGGCGTGCGGCTGTATGGCGAGATGCACCGCTTCCTGCCGATCTACGCGAAATGGCACGGGGCCCGGATCACCGAGTTGCCGGTCAACCACCACGCCCGCAAGACGGGTCATTCCAAATACGGCCTCGAGCGCGTGCTCAAGGTGGTGATGGATCTGGTCACGGTCCGGTTCATGGACCGCTACATGCTGAAGCCGATGTATCTTTTCGGATTCTGGGGATTTTTGTTTTTCGTGGCTGCGCTGGGATTCAGCGTTTGGACGCTCTACATGCGGACGCGCGGGTATTTTTTCACCGACACGCCGTTGCCGATGATGGCGGTGTTTTCGTTCATGACCGGGGTCATTTGTGTGCTCATGGGACTGCTCGCCGAGATGGTCACGCGCACCTTCCACGAGTCGCAGAACAAGGCGATCTACCTTGTTCGCGACACGCGCAACCTCGACGGGAAAACCTCCGCCGGCTGATGTGCGGCATCGCCGGATTCGTCGGCGCGGGCGATGGCGCGGTGCTGCGGCGCATGACCGGGCGGTTGGTGCATCGCGGGCCGGATGCCGAGGGGTTTTTTGAAAAACCGGAGGCGGGTGTTTTTTTGGGTCACCGGCGGTTGTCGATCATCGATCTCGCCGGCGGCGCGCAACCGATGTTCACCGCGGATGGTCAGACAGCGATCGTGTTCAACGGGGAAATTTACAACCACGCCGAGCTGCGTCGGGAATTGCAGGGGAGGGGTCATGTTTTTGCGACCGACCATTCCGACACCGAGGTGCTGCTTTACGCCTGGCGCGAGTGGGGGCCAGCGATGCTCGACCGGTTGAACGGCATGTGGGCGTTTGCCATTCTCGACGCGCCAAGCCGCAGTCTCTTCCTTGCCCGCGACCGGTTCGGGAAGAAGCCGCTGTATTGGTTCCACCGGCAGGGAACATTCGGTTTTGCGTCCGAGCTGACGGCGCTGATGGAGCATCCGTCGGCGCCGCGGAACGAGTCGGAATTGGCGAGGGTGAAGTTTCTCGCGCATGCGTTGATTCCCGCGCCGCACTCGGCGATCGAGGGGATTTTCAAATTGCCCGCCGGGCATCAACTCACGCTGGAACTCGATGGCTCCGCGCCGAGGATTCGGCGCTGGTGGCGATACACGCTCGCGCCGGAGGCTGCGCGGAAAAGCGAATCCGCGCTGGTCGAGGAGTTGCTGGAGATTTTGGCGCGGGCCACAAACCGACGCCTGATCGCGGATGTGCCGCTCGGAGTTTTTTTGAGCGGGGGGCTGGATTCGTCGATGATCACGGCGTTGGCGAGTCGATCCCGATCGGCGCTTGGCGAGGAGGGCGCTGCTTGTCAGCGCCGGGTTGGTCTGTTTGCGGGAGCCGCTCCGGTCCTGACAAGCAGGACCCTCCTGGGCGGTTCGTGCGAGGGCGGGGGAGTTTCGGAATCGGGCGCTTCATTGGGATTGCAGACTTTCACGATCGGGTTTCACGAGCCGTCGTTCGACGAGTCGTCGTATGCGAGGCAGGTGGCGGAATTTCTCAAAACCGACCACCACACGGACACGCTCAGCCTCGATGCGGCCATGGCGGCGCTGCCCCGAATTTTCGACCTTCTCGACGAACCCCAGGGAGACTCTTCGCTGTTGCCGACCTGGCTGCTTTGCCGCTTTGCGCGGACGAAAGTCACTGTCGCTCTCAGCGGCGACGGGGGCGACGAGCTTTTCGCCGGCTACGATCCGTTCCGCGCGCTGCGACTGGCCTCGCTTTACGAAAAAACCGTTCCCCGTCCGCTTCACAAGGCCCTGCGGTTGCTCGCCGCGAGGCTTCCCGTTTCGCACAAAAACATCAGTCTCGATTTCAAAATCAAACGCACGCTGCGCGGCCTCGACCATCCGCCCCGGCTCTGGAATCCCGTTTGGCTGGGCGCACTCGAACCTTGCGATCTCGCGCGTCTCACGCAGTCCCGATTTTCCATCGAGGAAATCTACAGCGAGGCGATCGAGTCCTGGGAATCGTGTGCGGCCACAGATCCCGTGGATCGCACGCTGCAATTCTACACCGAGATCTATCTTCAGGACGGCATCCTCGCGAAGGCCGACCGCGCCAGCATGATGAACTCGCTCGAGGTGCGGAGTCCCTTTCTCGACATCGAGGTCGCCGACTTCGCGCGTCGATTGCCTCATGAATTCAAGCTCCGCGGCAACACCACGAAATATCTTCTCAAGCGTGCCGCCGAAAAACTCCTTCCCGCCGACATCGTGCATCGTAAAAAGAAAGGTTTTGGCACGCCGGTGGGCGCCTGGCTTCGCAGCGGGCGGTTGGCCCCGGAGCCGGAAACACCGCTCCTCCGCGAGCATCTGGAGTCGCATCTCGCCGGGCGGTCCGACGAACGCCTGCACCTCTGGTGCGAGCATGTTTGGCAGCAATGGGAGCAACGAAACGCAACTTCCCGATGAGCCCCCTTCAACACGGCAAGGTAGGGCGGCGCCTCCGGACGCGCCGATCCGGAAAGATGTCGAACGTTTCAATCACACAACTCATTTTGGCCGATCGTCGCAAAAGAGTTGTTCGATTGAAGCGGGGCCGGGGGCTTGATTTTTGACGGGTCATGAGTGTTCGTCGCGTTCTTCATGTGATCGACAGTCTGCATCTGGGCGGGGCGCAGGAGGTGGTTTTGAATTTGGCCACTTGCGGGAGTCCGGGATTCCGGCACGAGGTGGCGACGCTCCACGGGCGCGGGATTTATTGGGACCGGCTGCGCGAGGCGGGGATTCCGGTTCATTCGCTTTCGCCGCACAAATATTTTCCCCTCTACCTCGCCACACTTCCGGCGTTGCTCGCGGCGAAGCGGCCGCACATTTTGCATTGCCACCTGATCCCCTCGAACATCCTCGCCAAGCCGCTCGGGGCCTTGCTCGGCGTGCCGTTGATCCTCAATCACGACCACACGAACGATCCCCACCGCATCGACAACAAGCTGCTCCTCGTGCTCGACAAAACGACCAACCGCCTGGCGCGACACATCATCGCCGTCGCCGGGGCGTGCCGGGATTTTTTGATCCAACACGAATCCATTCCGCCGGAAAAAATCACGCTCGTTCCCAATGCCATCGACCTGCGGCGATTCTCGCCGGGAACGGTCGGTCGGCGGGAATCGCGGGCCGCGCTGGGATTGCCGCCCGAGGGGCCTGTGATTGCAGGGGTCGGGCGTTTGAATCCCCAAAAAAATTTCTCCCTCTTTCTCGAGATCGCCGCCGCGCTTGCGCCGAAATTTCCGGAGGCGCGGTTTCTTCTGGCGGGGGAGGGGCCGGAGGAGGCGATGCTACGCGAAAAGGCGAATGCGCTCGGGATCGCGGAGCGGGTGGTTTTTGCGGGGTATGTCGCGGACACGCGCCGCGTTTATGTGGCTGCCGATGTGCTTTTGATGCCGTCGCGCTTCGAGGGGCTGCCTATGACGCTTCTCGAGGCGATGGCAATGGGGTTGCCGGTTGTGGCGTCCAGATTGGACGGGATTGCGGAGGTGATCGCCGATGGCGAGGAGGGGTTTCTTGTGGAGTCCGGGGACGCGGTGGCTTTTGCAGAGCGCATCGCCCGGTTGCTCGAAAATCCCGCGCTGGCCTCCGAACTTTCGACGAACGCCCGGAAAAAAATCGAGGCGCGGTTTTCGGTCGAGAGGATGACCTCGGCGGTGGAGGGGATTTA
>CAZVPK010000002.1:0-16311 GCA_964628505.1 uncultured Chthoniobacter sp. | reverse complement strand
ATGAAAATCCTCGTCCTTTGTTATGAGTATCCGCCGGTGGGCGGGGGTGGGGGACGCGTGGCGGCTTCGGTGGCGTCGGGGCTCGCGGCGCGGGGGCATGAGGTGAAGGTCGTTTCGGCGGGGTTGCGGCATTTGCCGCGCGAGGCGGTGATCGATGGCGTCGAGGTTTTGCGGCCGGAATCGTTTCGCAAGCGCGAGGACACCTGCTCTGTGCCCGAGATGGCGTTGTATTTGGCGACGGCGTTTATGCCGGCGCTGAGGCTTTGCCGGAGTTGGAAGCCGGATGTGATCCATGCCCATTTTGTTGTTCCCACCGGGGCGCTGGCGCTGGCGCTGCATTGGGTCACGCGGACGCCTTTTGTGCTGACTGCGCATTTGGGCGATGTGCCGGGGGGCGTGCCGGAGCAGACGGACAAACTCTTTCGCTGGCTGGGGCCGTTCATTCGGCCGATTTGGAAAAATGCGGCGGCGGTGACGGCGGTGAGCGGGTTCGTGGCGGAGTTGGCGGAGAAAAATTGCGGCGTGCGTGCGAAGGTCATTTTGAACGGGGTGCCCATGCTGTCGGATCCGCCGGCGGTCGAGCTGCGCGATCCCCCGCGGCTTGTGATGGTCGGGCGGTTGAGCGTTCAAAAAAATCCTCTGCTGGCGGTTCGGGCTTTGTCGTTGGTCAAGGATTTGCCTTGGCGTTTTGAGGTCATCGGCGAGGGGCCGTTGGGTGACGCGATGCGAGCGGAGGTTGATAAAAGCGGGCTCGCGGACCGCGTGGAATTTTCGGGCTGGCTGTCCGCGGAGCAAGTCTCCGAGAGGCTCGGCGCGTCGGACATTCTTTTGATGACCTCGACCTCGGAGGGGCTGCCGATGGCGGGCATCGAGGCGTTGCGTCAGGGTTTGGCGATTGTCGGCAGCCGGATCGGCGGGTTGATGGATGTGGTGTCTGACGCCTCGAACGGCCTTCTGTGCGAACTCGCGCCCGAGGCGTTTGCCGCGGGATTGCGGGGCGTTTTGGGGAATCCCGGACGGCTTCTCGCCATGCGGCATGCTTCGCTCGCCAAGGCGCTGGATTTCTCGCTCCCCGACCGGCTCGACGACTACGAGCGGGTGTTGGAATCGGCTGCCGGGTGATTTGGCTTTCCCGCTTCGCGGGCAGCGTGTTGGATTCGCCCGCAATGTTGGCTGTCGATGATGTGATTTCGCTCACGAGCGCGCGGTTTCCGAAGTTCGGGGCGGGGGCGCCGTCCGTCGATCCGCTCGAAAAGGGCGGGTCGGACCGCAAGTTCTACCGAATCCGCATGGGCGGGGAGTCGATGATTTTCATCAAGTATTCCAACCACAAGGAGGAGAACCGCCACTATGTCGCCATCGCGCGGTTTCTCGCCAAAGCCGGGGTGCGCGTGCCGGAGGTGTATTTGCACGACGAGGAGGAGAGCCTCATTTGGATGCAGGACCTCGGTGAGGTCGATCTTTGGAGTCATCGCAACGATCCGTGGCCGGTGCGACGCGAGCTTTACGAATCCACGCTCGACGCGGTTTTTGCGATGCATTCGCGGGCCGCGCATGCCGACGGGGTGGGGGAGTTGGAGTTGCAGCGGGTTTTCGATGCCGATCTTTACCTTTGGGAGCAGGGATATTTTTTCGAACACTGCCTCGGGAATTTTTTCAAAATCGACGCGGGCGAGGTGTCGGCGTTGGCCGCGCTTCCCGCTCTGCAGGCGGCTGCGGAGCGGTTGGCGTCGATTCCGCGCGTGCTGGTTCACCGCGATTTCCAATCGCAGAATGTGATGATCCGCGAGGGCGTGGCGTGGTTGATCGATTTCCAGGGAATGCGGTTCGGGCTTGCGCAATACGATGTGGCGTCGCTGCTCTACGATCCCTATGTCTCGCTTCACGACGGCGAGCGCGCGGCGTTGCTCGACTACTACAAATCGCTGTGCGGCGGCGTGTCGGCGGACTTCGATGAAATTTACCGCTGGTGCGCGCTGCAACGATTGATGCAGGCGCTCGGGGCCTACGGGTTTCTCGGATTGCAAAAGGGGCGCGCGGAATTTTTGACCTATGTCCCGGTGGCGTTGCGCTCGCTCCGGAAGGTGGCCTCGGGCCTTGATGGGCTCGAACCGCTGGTGCAAAAACTGGAGGAACTCACATGACCAAAAGCCCCGAAACCGTCGTCATTCGCAACATCACCCCATCCCTCGACAACGCGCGGTTTGCCATCAAACGACCGGTCGGCGGGACGCTCGAGGTCGAAGCGGATATTTTCAAGGATGGTCACGACGAGGTCGCGGTGCTCTTGAAATGGCGCCGCGCGGGCGAATCCGATTGGAACGAAACCCCGATGCGTCCGTTGATCAACGACCGCTGGGCGGGGGAATTTGTGGTCACCGAGCCTGGCGCATGGGAGTTCACGGTCGAGGCATGGGGGGATTTCTTTTTTTCGTGGCAGCATGAATTGGAAAAAAAATTCGCCGCCGGGTTGCGCGAGTTGCAGAGCGAGATTTTGGAGGGCGCGGCGTTTATCGAGTCCGCCGCCAAGCGGGCGGGGAAGGGGGCGGATGCCGAAGCGTTGATAAAGTTCGCCAAGGAGATGCGGGCGGCGGATGCCGACGCGGCCCATGCGCTGGCCCACGATCCCGATCTTTGCGCGTTGATGGCGATCCATGCCGACCGCACGATTTCCACGACCGCCGAGCCGTTTCATCCCGTGTGGGTGGACCGCGAGCGGGCGACCTTCGCGGCGTGGTATGAATTTTTTCCCCGTTCGGCGGAGGGCAAGCCCGACTCGGGTTCGACTTTTCGCGAGTGTCTCGGCCGCATCGATGACGCCAAGGCGATGGGCTTCGATGTGATTTATTTTCCGCCGATCCATCCGATCGGCGAGACGAACCGCAAGGGCCGCAACAATTCCACCACCTGCCAACCCGGCGAGCCGGGCGTTCCGTATGCGATCGGCAACCGCAGGCAGGGAGTGAATGGCGGCGGACACAAGGATGTCGCGCCGGAGCTTGGGACGCTCGAGGATTTTGATTGGTTGGTTGGCGAGATTCACAAGCGCGGGATGGAAATCGCGCTCGATTTCGCGATCAACTGCTCGCCCGACCACCCGTATGTCCACGAGCATCCCGAGTGGTTTTTCAAGCGGCCGGACGGCTCGATCAAGTATGCCGAGAACCCTCCGAAAAAATACGAGGATGTCTACCCGCTGAACTTCCACAACGAGAACTGGCGCGCGCTTTGGGACGAGCTGCGCGATGTGATTCTCTTCTGGTGCGGGCACGGAGTGAAAATTTTCCGCGTGGACAATCCCCACACGAAACCGGTCGCGTTCTGGGAATGGATGATCGCCGAGGTGAAGGCGAAATATCCGGAGACGGTTTTCCTCAGCGAGGCGTTCACGAAGCCGAAGATGATGCAGGAACTCGCGAAGGCGGGCTTCACGCAGAGCTACACCTACTTCACCTGGCGCAACACGAAGTGGGAACTCACCGAATATCTCACCGAGCTGAACACGCCGCCGATGCGGGATTTTTTCCGCGCGAATTTTTTTGCGAACACGCCGGATATCTTGCCGGAGTTTTTGCAACGCGGGGGGCGTCCGGCGTTTCTCATCCGGGCGGTGTTGGCGGCACTCACCTCGCCGGTTTACGGCATCTACAGCGGGTTCGAGCTGTGTGAAAACACGCCCGTTCCAGGCAAGGAGGAGTATCTCGATTCGGAGAAATACCAGTTCAAGGGACGCGATTGGAACGCGCCGGGGAACATCAAGGATTACCTCACGAAACTGAACGCCGTCCGCTCGCAGAACCGCGCCCTGCGCGGATTCGACAACTTGCGCATCCATCCGGTCGAGAACGACCAGATCCTGTGTTTTTCAAAAACCACGCCGGCCCGCGACAACGCCGTGCTGGTCGTGGTGACGCTCGATCCCTGGAACGGCCAGGGCGGGTTTTTGCAGGTGCCGCTCGCGGAGTTCGGCATCGCGCCCGACGAGGAGTATGCGATGGAGGACTTGCTCACGGGGGAGATTTTTCACTGGCGCGGCGAGCGGAATTTCGTCGCGCTCGATCCGCACCATAGGCCCGCGCATGTCTTCCGCCTCCGCCGCAAAATCGGCCGCGAATCGGGGACCGATCTGTTCGCCTGACCAACAAGGCCGATGCGGGATTTTTTTCAAAAAAATCCCGCAATATTTCAATCGGTGTGCGTTTAAGGGATGGAACTCGCCCGATGTGGTTTCGCGCGGTTCCGCAACCATGGCGCGCCCGAGAAGAATTCAAGAACCTGTCAAACTCAACCTCCTCCTGGAAAAATTCCACAAGGAACTTGCCTTGAAACTCGCTTCCGAGCGCGGAACGAGCGTGAGCCAGCTTTTCGTCTACTGGCTGATTCGGGATTTGGACGGTCAATCCCCGCCCGGCGAGGTTCAGGAGGATTCTTCCTTGAGCCTGTAGGATTCCGGAATTCAGCCCAACTGGGGATGGACCGGTGCGGAAGGGATCGCGGGCCGCGGCAGGATGTAGGTCTTCGGCGGCGGGTAGTTCGAAACGATGCCGTTCACTCGGTTCCACTCGACTTCCACAAGATCCTCGAAGAGTTGGGAAACCGTGTCGCGGCGGGCGTTGGCCAGTGCCATGGCGAATTCCTTGATCTCGGGATGGATGGTGAGGTTCAGCTTGCCGCGCACGGGTTTGGCGGAAGCGGGTTTGGTCGGGTTTGGTTCGTTGGTCATGAGAGTGGCTGCGGATCGCTTGCTGGATTTTCATACGCCCGGAACTGGGGCGCCGCAACGTGTTTTGTGTCCCCGCGGGAATCTCAAAAAAAATTAAGACCTCGCGCAGGCACAGTGGGAAATATTTTAAATATCTAATTGTTATTATGTTAAAACCGCACCGGTCATTCCCCGGGCCGGTCGTCCGGCACCGTATTTTTTACTCCAATTTAAATAACTCTCAAATCATAATTTGAACTATTCAATTAATTGACCGTTGCGATTCGACATGCGGAAACTAGCGTGTCATGACCTCAATCCTCTCTTCGAACGATTCCTCCCCGGCGCTGTCTAGGGAGTTAGGATTCGCGGAGAATCCACCATACCCATGACACCCCGCCCTTTCCCCGCATTGGTTCTGAGCCTCGCGATGGCCTTCGGATTTTTCATGCCCTCCACCTCGCGGGCCGAGGCGCTCTTGCAACTTTTCCAAATGTCCTACGCGGACATCGCCAAAAAAATGCCGGAACTCGCGGAGGCCGGTTACACCGCCCTGTGGTTGCCCCCGCCCACGAAAGGTTCCGGTGGCCTCTCGGTGGGTTACGATTTGTGGGATCCGTTCGACTTCGGTTCGAAGGACCAGCGCAGCACGGTCCGGACCCGCTACGGCACCGAGGCCGAGTTGATGCACATGATCGAGGTGGCGCACCGCTTCGGAATCCGGATTTACTTCGACAATATCATGAACCACCGGGCGTTCGACATTCCCGGGTTCAACGAAACCACTCCCACCGGTGGCGAGAGCCAGGACGAACTCTATCCCGGCATGGTGCCCGAGGATTTTCATCTGAGGAAAACCGAGGACGGTTTCTACCGCAAATGGGACAACACCCGCGACTGGGGTAGCGCGTGGCAGGTCCAGAATCTCGGTCTCTCCGACCTCATCGACATCGCCCACGAAACCCCCAACGCCAACCATGGCGTGAACGAAGGCGACACCCACCCGAAATATTCCTTCGTCCGCGATCTCAACCGCCCCGAGCAATACGACCACGACAAGGATGGCAACCGGGTGTATTTCGGTTGGCTCCTTGACCAGGCCCGCGCCGCGCTGGGTTCCAACGCCACCGCCGACCAACTCCGCGCCCACGCCACCCAATACATCAAGGACAACCGCTCGGCCTACGTCGAGGATGTCGGCGCCTACCTCATCCGCGCCGTCCGGTTCAAAATGGACCGCCTGAAGATCGACGGCCTCCGGCTCGATGCGGTCAAACACGTGCCGGATTATTTCTACGGCCAGATGTCCGGTGCGGACAAGGACACCAGCGATGCCGGCTACCTCGGGGGCGCCCAGCGGCAGTTCAATATCACCCGCGGCTTCAGCGACGCCAACCACCGTGATTCCGTTTTCGAAGACAAGCGCGGCCGCGACGACGCCATGATGTTCGGCGAGCACCTGGGCGTGCCCCCCGGCTACGGAGGTTACTGGGACTCCGGAATGCGTCTTGTGGACAACGACCTCCGCTCGAAGCTCAACAGCACGCTCGGCAATCCCGGCGCCACACTCGCCGGTCTCGACGCCCCCGGGGCGGGCGGTTTTCCCGCGAGCCTCGGCGTGACCCACGCGAACAGCCACGACAGTGATTTCGCCGCGCAGAAGGAATGGCAGCACGCCTACTACATGTTCCGCGAGGGCATGGGGTTGGTTTACACCGACGGCTATTACAAAGCCGGCACGCTTGGCGAATCCGGTGGTGCCTTTCCCCGCCACGCGAACACGAATTTCCTCGGCCAATTCGGCGACCCGCGCATTCCGAACATCATGAGGCTCCACGGCGATTTCGCCCGCGGGCTGCAGGAAGGCAAATGGGCGGACGGCGACTTCCTGGCGTTCGAGCGCCGCGACAACCGTGACAAATTCGGCAACATCCGCAGCGGCGAGGCGGCCCAGGAAACCACCATGGTCGCGATGTTCAACGACAACACCGCCCAAGGCCAATCCCGCCCCTTTTCCTCCAGTTTCTGGTCCGGCGCCTATCTCTACCAATACGCCGAGGGCCCGAACGGATCCTTCATGGGCGGCTTCTACAAATACGCCGGCGAACTCGGCAGCGTCGTCGTTCCCCCCGGCGGCTACTACCTTTTCAGTTGGCGCACACCGGAACTCTCCACTCTCTGGCCGAACGCCGCCGTCACCCTTTACCAAAACGGCCGCGAGGTCGACCGCATCGCCGTCACTCGCAAGGACGGTCCCGATGGCGACCAGTCCTTCAACCCCCTTGGCCTTCCCAACCGCGGCTTCCCCGAGGGAGTCACTCCCCCGAAATACACCTACCGGACCACCGTCCCCGTCGTCAAAAGCGGCAACTTCACCATCCTCGCCCGCGCCGACGGCTCCGCCGAAAACATCTGGCTCAAACTCAATGGCGGCGTCGATTTGAACGGCACCGTTCCCCAGGGAGTCACGGACCCCGGCAAGCGCGACCACCAACCCGGCGTCTACAGCGACATCTGGGTCGGCTACGAACAGCCGAACTTCGTCGAGCGCCAGCATCCCGAGAAATTCGCCGCCGTGGACACCGCCCGCTGCCAGATCGGCTCGCCCGGCGCGGAAACCTACGTCAAAACCATCGGCGGTGCCGTTTCGGTCAACAACGGCCCCGCGGGCGCGAACAACTACGGCACCGAGGGCGGCAACCAGGCCTCCTGGATCTATCACAACCCGGACGACACCGTGGGCGGCAATCAAAGCGTCGCCAATGTGGGCGACAAGCAATTCACCGAACTCGCCGACTCCCTCCGGATCTGGGCGAAAAGCAACTCCGTCGGCGAGGGATTCAAAATGTTCGTCTACTACACCCTCGACGGGTCCTTCCCCGAGGGCGGCGGCGGCATCGGGCGCGGCACCACCCGCGTGGCGGAGTTGAATTACCGACACAACGAGGATGTGAACGACTGGTGGGCCTCGGCCACGATTTCGAAGCCGGCCCCGGGCACCCGATTCATCTACAAGATCGGTTCCTACAAGACGGGAGCCTCCTCCGTCTGGCCGGCCGGACCGGGCGAGGTCGATTACAAAAAGAAAATGCTCACCACCTTCCGTGTGGAAAACTTCAACCCCTCCACCATCCAGTTCTTCCCGCACAACGACTATGCCCGCGTCCCCACCCTCGGCGCGAATTACTCCGACTGGCCCTGGGCCATGCAGACCGGCCTCAGCGAAGGGTTCCATGTCATCCGCGCCCGCGCCCACCTCAACCGCAACCCCGAGACCGACACCCCCCTCTACAACACCTTCACCCAGGTCTTCTACTACGACGCCAAGACCCCCGAGGGCTCCGTTCTCTTCCCGTCCTCGAACGGCGACACCGTCGGCGGCTCCAGCTACGAACTCGTCCTGCGCACCGACAAAACCGTCGAGGAGGTCTGGTTCCACATCGACGACTCCGATGCCGGCAACGACGACTCGACCACCGAGATTCTCAACGGCAACGGCGCGGGCTTCGAACCCTTCGAGGATTCCAACCAAAACGGCGTCCGCGACGAAGGCGAGGATTTCACCGACCTCGACGGCGACGGCCAATACAGCGCCTCCCTCTCCGCAAGCTGGAACCAGGCCACCCAAAACATCTCCATCAACCTCCCCGGCCAAAAGGAATGGCGCTTCCGCTACAACAACATCCCCGCCACCGGCGAAGCCTCCATCAAAATCCGCCTCCTCGAGCCCTCCTCGTCCCGCAACCTCTTCCTCGACGCCCCCACCGCCCACGCCACCGAGATCGTCCGCACCGTTCAAACCCGAGGCCCCGACCAACGCGTCATGATCGCCTGGCCCCAGCGCGACGGCGACCGCGTGGATGACAACTACACAATGAAGGTCTACTTCACCAAGGCCCTCGCCGACGGCACGGACACCCAGTCGCTCATCAACCGCTTCACCTTCTCCATCGCCAGCACCGAGAACGGCACCAACCGCGACCCCGTCGTCCAGACCCGCGACAATTTCGCCATCACCTACAACGTCAACGACCAGTTCCACGAACTCGCGATCCCCCTGCCGAACCTCTACAACGACATCCCCGACTTCCTCCACACCCTCACCGTCACCTACACCTTCCCCGGGGACAACCGCCAGCTCGAGGCCGTCCGCCTCGTCAAGGCCAACCCCAGCACCAAACCCTTCGTCCGCATCACCAGGCCCTCGGAGGTCGGCTCCGACGGCCGCCCCACCGAAATCATCCTGCCCGACGGCCCCGGCCCCGACCAGTTGCTCTACACCGTCCGCGTCGAGACCAACTCCTCCGTCGGCAACCTCACCCTCTCCGGAAACCCCTCCATCACCCTGTTCGAGGAACCCTTTACCGATTCCAACAACAACGGCGTCTGGGACGACCAGGAGCCTTCCACCGACCAAAACGACAACGGCGTCTGGGACGAGGGGGAACCCTACACCGACCTCAACGGCAACAGCCAATTCGACGCCGGCGAGGATTTCTTCGACACAAACAACAACGGCACCCGCGACCCCGCCGAGACCTTCACCGACACCAACAACAACAAGGTGCATGACGGCACCAAGGTCACCACCAACGGCAACACCAAGACCTGGGACTTCTCCTGGAGCATCTCCGCCCCGGGCAACTACCTTCTCTCCGCCACCGCCTCCCTCGGCGACCAATCCACCACCACCGTCCGCAACGCCCGCGTCCTTCTGCGTCAAATCACCGGCACCGATCTCGACTCGAGCAACGACGACGACCACGACGGTCTCATCGACATTGTCGAGACCAACAAGGTCGACCTCCCCGAGCGGCAGGCGGAGACTTGGTCCAACGGCGACGTCCACATCTGGCGCGCTTCCGGCCGCACCCTGCCCATGAGCCCCGATTCCGATGGCGACGGACTTCCCGACGCCCTGGAGGTCGGCTGGCGCGGTGCCTCGAACCCGCCCACCAACCCCGCCACCGACACCAACGGCGACGGAGTTCCCAATTTCATCGGCGATAGCGATCCCCCGCTTTACGCCGTGGTCGAACACCACACCTTCGTTCCGGGAGTCGGTTCCCAAAGCCAAGGCGACGACCGCGCCCGCCAGGCCGCCGGTTCCGTCACCGACCCCACCAATCCCGACACCGACAACGATGGCATTCCCGACGGCGTCGAGGATGCCAACCGCAACGGTTGGACCGATGGCGATGGCAAGCCCCTGCCCTTGAATGCCGCCAAGGAGGCCTTTGCCACCCACCGTCCAAACTCCGGCGACTGGCCGAACAACACCATCGACTCTTTCGAAACATGGGCCGAAACCAGCCCCACAAACGCCGACTCCGACGGCGACGGACTCCAGGACGGCTGGGGCGAGGACAAAAATCTCAACGGCTTCATCGACGGCGACACCAACAAAAACCGCGTTTACGACTCCGGCGAGCAGTGGAGCGAAACCGACCCGCTCAAACGCGACACCGATGGCGACGGCCTCCCCGACGGCTGGGAATCCCAGTTCGGCCTCGATCCGCTCGACAACGGCACCCTCTCCATGCGCACCGGCGGGGCCGGCAACCCGAACAACGGCGCCGACGGCGATCCCGACGGCGATGGATTCACCAACGCCCAGGAACTCGCCTCCGGCACCCATCCCACCCAGCAGGATGTGATCGGCGGCGGCGAGGGCGAAGGCTCCATCCAGATCGGCAGCTTCACCCAGTGGACCCACAACGACCTGCTGGTTCTCGACGAATACAACGAGGGCAACAGCAACGGCGGCGCGGATGTCTACCGCTCCTGGAACGAGACCGACAACTCCCGCGACATCGTGGCCTTCTCCTTCCGCGACGGCGGCGATCCGGCCGCGGGTGGCGACGGCCGGGTCTATTTCCGCATCGACTTTCTCGACCTCGCCGCCTTCGCCGAGGAGGGAGAGGTGGACGCCTATGTCGTCATCGATACCGGAAACCCCGGCGCCGGCGAGGCCGCCATGCCCAACGAAATCGAAATCACCACCGACATGCGTTGGGAAGTGGTGGTCGCCGCCTACGCGCAGAATTTCGGCACGATTTTCGTGGATCGCAACGGAACCCAGAACACCACCACCAAGTTCCAAAATCCCGTCACCGAGGGCGGCGTCGAGGCCCGCGGCTTCGGCGGCCAGAACGAAGCCGCCTGGTCCAGCCGCTACGATGCCGTCGAGATCGCCGTGGAACGCCGCCACCTCCGCGACGCCGGATGGCTCGGCGACCCGGCCACCCTCAACTTCCAGGTCTTCACCACCAAGCCGAACACCCAGGCCGGCGGAACCGGCGATATCGCCGGCCGCAACGACATCCGCGACACCATCTACGACGACTGGGTCGCCTCCGATTGGTGGCGCGACCAGGACAACATCATCCTCAACGGAAAACTCGCCAACTGGTTCGGCCGCTCCGGCAACAACGACCGCAACAAATCCGCCAAGGTCATGCTCCTCGCCCACGGCAACCAGGCCATCCAGCCGGGCAATGTCACCCACAGCCTCATCCGCGGCGGCAACGGCACCACCGGTTACAACCGCCTGCTTGATGTCCACGAGGCCTTCAACGCCCCGCTCACCCTGCACCTCACACCCACGCTGGCCTCCGCGCTCCAGTGGGCCTCCAGTTCGAACAACGCCACCGACGGCCCCGCCTTCAACGCCCGCATCCGCAACCTCGTCGCCCAAGGCCGCGTCGACCTCGTCGGCTCCACCTTCTCCGACCACGTCCCGAAATACTTCCTCCAGCAGTTCAACAACGAAAACAAGGCCCTCGCCGAGACCTTCCTCGATTCCATCTACGGCAACGGCACCCAGGCCGCCTCGCGGAACATCTTCTGGCCCACCGAGCGCGTGCTCGACACGGACACCGTCTCGATCATCCGCAACATGGGTTACACCTACACCTTCGCCGACCAGATGCGCCATTTCCTCAAATGGTTCGGCCGCTCCGCCGCCCTCGGCACCGCCGGCTACCGCATCAACGAGGTCAACGGCCTCAAGGTCATTCCCATCCACGACGTGACTTCCGAATACCTCGACCAGATCCGCGACGAGGGCGCGAGCATGCCCGTCCGCCAACTCCTCTCCCGCCGCGCCCGCAGCAATGTGCAGGACCAGGTCGTCGTCCTCTGGCGCGACATGTCCGATTTCTCCAATGCCGCCAAGGCCGACAGCTACACCGCCAACGTCCGCTGGTTCGGTTCCCGCCCGTGGATCCGCGTCGTCACCGCCCAGCAAATCGCCGACAACGAGATCGCCTACAAGGGCCAGGATGGAAACACCTACTCCACTTGGGGCACCGAACAGCGCGGCGAGGGCAAGACCCTCGTTCAAACCGCCAAGGACTGGGTCGACTGGGCCACCGGCGAAAATTACGACCACTGGTATTACAACTCCCCGCGCGAAGCCGGACTCCGCGATGAAACCTTCGGCCTGCCCACCGTCTTCGGCCACATGGGCTTCGAAGGCCAGGTCCGCGAAGCCTGGCTGGGAACCAACAGCACCACCACGCCGTCCCTGCGCAGCCTCGCCTCGGGCGTTCTCGGCGCCTCCCTTTTCCAGACCGCCTTCCACAACACCCCGGCGGGCAGCCTCCAGAAATTCAGCACCGGCGACTACATCTACCCCGACAACGCCGGCACCCAGTCCCTCGCCGCGTTCGCCCGCCACACCCAATCCCAGGCCCGCTTCGCGAAAAT
Organism: uncultured Chthoniobacter sp.; assembly: GCA_964628505.1. Taxonomy (GTDB): domain Bacteria; phylum Verrucomicrobiota; class Verrucomicrobiia; order Chthoniobacterales; family Terrimicrobiaceae; genus UBA967. The sequence goes on along the minus strand of CAZVPK010000002.1, from coordinate 3,899 downwards.
CTACCAACGCGTCCAGCAATGGGCCTCCACCGCGAATTCCACCACGCTCGGCACCGAAACGCTCGATGTGGATCTGGACAACACCCCTGAATACCTGCTCTTCAACAGCCGCATCTTCGCGCTTTTCGAATCCAAGGGCGGCCGCATGACCGCCGCCTGGCTCCGCAGCCCCTCCACCGGAAAAATCTGGCAGGTCGCCGGCAACTTCGCCGCCTACAGCAACACCGACACCGAGGACGAGGGCGCCAACAATCAAACCGCGTTCCGCACCAGCGGATTCAAGGATTGGTGGACCATCGGCGGCACCTACGGCGGCGGCAACAACACCACCGTCAACGCCTCCTACATCCCGACCGCCCTCACCGGAAACTCCACAGGTTGGCAATTTTCCACCACCGGCATTTCAAAAACCATCACCCTGGCCAACGCCTGGACCGGCAACCTCACCGCCACCTACGCCCTCAGCGGCCCCAGCGAAATCTACGTCCGCTTCGGTCTCTCGCCGAATCTGCTCGACCTCAAACTCCGTGGTCAGCAAGGCCTCGCCGCCAACGAAACAGTCACCCTCTCCACGCTCACAAACACCAGCGGCAACGAAACCGTCCGTGCCTGGGTCGCCGGCCCGATTGTCACCTCCGCATCCGACAACCCCGGCAACGCCACCACCATCAACCGCCGCAATCAGGCCCAAACCCACCAGGTCGAAGCCCGCATCGTGAACAATACCGTCGTCACCCTCGGCTTCGACGAAGGCACCGACATCACCGGCCCCGACAACACCTTCACCGATGGAATCCCCGACTCCTGGTGGAATGAAAACAACATCCCCGCCAACGAGCGCTCCGCCGCCGCCGACCGCGACGGCGACAGCCTCTCGAACCTGCAGGAATTCATCTTCGGCTCGAATCCCAACAGCGCCGCCAGCGCCCAACCGGAAACCTCGGTGGACCGCGCCACCCACACCTTCCGCTTCCCGACCGTCCTTGGGCGGAACTACCAGCCCAAGGTCCGCGACAGCCTGACAAGCGGCCAATGGGAAAACCTCGGACCGGAAATCAAAGGCACCGGAGCGATCGAGGGCGCCGAGGACACCTGGGCGCGCGACAACAACTCCTCCAGCCGCTTCTACCGCCTCGAGGTCCGCGTCCCATAGGATTTGCCGAATGCGGCGATCCCGCGCAAAGTTGGCGTCCATGATCGCATCTCCATCGTGGGACAGGCGTCCCGCCTGTCATTGTTCGATTCGCAGGCGGGACGCCTGCGCTACGTTCCTGATCCTTCTCCTCCTCCCGTTCCTCGCCCTCCGCGCGGCCGATCCCCAACTCACCATCAGCACACCGCAAACCGGAACCCTCCCTGCCGACTACACGACCTCGAAACTTTTCCTCGATGAAATCGACGGCGAATCCATCCCGCTCGACATCGTCTTCACTCCCGCCGACCCGAAAACCTCCGACGTCCAAATCTGGACCAACCTCAACCGTCGCGACCGCGCCAACAAGGATGCCGACGGCGACGGCTACCACGACGGCATCTCGCCCCCGGACGCCAACCTCATCGACGCCGGCGACGACTCCCACTACTTCAAGGCCCACCCGATGGAACGCCAGCCCGACGGCTCTTGGCGTCTGGTTTTGAACGTCGAAAAAACCGGCGCCTACCGCCTCTCCGCCCGTTGGAAAATCCCCGGCGACCCGCGCTGGCACTGGTTCACCGACCTCCACCGCAAAATCCGCGACCACGCCGTCACCGTCACTCCCCGCGAGGCCCGCGACATCCTCCTCTACGAGATCAACGTCCTCAACATCGAAGCCTCGGGCGACACCTTCGAGACCCGCTCGACCATCGAGGACATGCACAACGCCCCCGGCGCGCCCCACAACGACAACGACCGCTGGAGCCTCGACTATCTCCGCAAACTCGGCTCGAACTGGCTCTGGTTCCAACCGATCCATCCCACCGCCGACGAAGGCCGCGAGCCCTCCGGCGGGTGGGACACCGACACGCCGCCCTACGAACCCGGCAGCCCCTACGCGGTGAAAAACTTCTTCGAGGTCAACCCCGTCTTCTCCGTCAAAAACTCCCGCCCCGCCGCCATGGCCGCCTGGCAGGCCTTCGTGCGCGAGGCCGACCAAAACCACATCGGCCTCATGCTCGACGCCCCCTTCAACCACACCGCCTACGATGTCGAACTCGGCGAACCCGGCGTGCGCCTCTTCCAACCCGACGGCGAATCGTGGTCCCCCGCCGACCCCGTCCGCGACCGCATCCCCGGCTTTTTCTCCAACTCCAAAAACTACGGCACCCGCGCCGAATCCCCCTCCGACATCGCCCCCGGCCCCGACCGCGCCGACTTCGGCAAATGGCGCGATGTCGCCGATGTCTTCTTCGGCCGCTACGACGCGCTCGTCGAAACCCCCGAGGGCGACGAGTTGATGAGCCACCGCCACGAAGGCGACTGGCTCGACCTCTCCGGCAAGGACTGGAACTCCGCCGATTTCACGCAGGACGGCCAACCCCGCAACATCACCCGCCTCGTCTGGAAATACTTCGCCGAATACGCCCTCCACTGGCTGGAAAAAACGCGCCCGCCCGGCCAAAACCGCAACAGCGCCACCGAACCCGGCCTTTCCCCGTCCGACCGCCGCGCCTGGGACGCCGTCGGCATCGACGGCCTCCGTTGCGACTTCGGCCAAGGCCTCCCGCCCCAGGCCTGGGAATACATCACCAACGTCGTCCGCAACCACAAATGGAACTTCGTCATGATGTCCGAATCCCTCGACGGCGGCCCCGTCACCTACCGCTCGAACCGCCACTTCGACATCCTCAACGAAAGCATCGTCTTCCCGCTCAAGTCCGCCGACACCGCCGAAAAATACGCCGCGCTCCTGCGGGAACGCCGCGACCAGTTCGGCCCGGCCCTCGTCCTGCTCAACACCACCTCCCACGACGAGGAGAACTACGACGACCCCTGGCAGGCCCTCGTCCGCTACGCCGTCGTCTCCGCCTCCGACGGCATCCCCATGATCTTCCCCGGCCAGGAACTCGGCATTTCCAAGACCTGGGGCTACGACCACTACGAGCGCAATTTCGGAAAGATGATCCCCCACTTCAAACGCCACAACTCCATGATGCCCGCGTGGTCCTCCCGCGATCCCGCCAAAAACCAACTCTTCGCGACCTACGCCGCCATCAACCGCGCCCGCGCCCGGAGCCCCGCCCTGCGCTCCCCCGACCGCGAGTTTTTGAAAACCGGAAACGACCACATCTTCGGCATCGCCAAATGGTCCCCCGGCGCCCCGCCCGTCCTCGCCTTCGTCAACCTCGACCCCGCAAAAAAACAATCCGCCGCCATCCGCCTCCCCGCGGACCTCCTCCAGACCCTCGACATTGACGACAACGACCTCCTCCAGGCCCGCAACCTCGCCGCCCTCGAAAACCCCGACCGCCCCCTGTGGGAGGGCGGACTCACCGGCCAACACCTCCGCGAGGAGGGATTCCGCATCGACCTCGCCCCCGTCCCGAACCCTCGAGAAAACTCCGCCCCGCCGCCCTTCGAGCCCCTGTATCTGGAACTCCAAAAAATCCAGACCCCCGCGGCAGGCGCACGTTGATTTTTCTCAACGGAAAAAATGGAACCGGGCCGTGGAGCCCATCGAAAGTTCGGTTTCCCCGAACGTCCCGCCCCCCGCGCAAGCGATGCCCGATAGCAACACCCCTGGGATTTGGACATCCGAACCAAACGCGCGAATCGACCCCAAGCCTAGAATCCCGCTAAACGCCAGGAGGGCCCTGCTTGTAATACCGAATTCGAATGTTGCTTGGACCCTTTGCGATTGGGTGTTGCAATCACGGGTCCCCTGGCCAAGAACGGAACGCCCAGGAGGGTCCTGCTTGTC
>CAZVPK010000001.1:48438-50934 GCA_964628505.1 uncultured Chthoniobacter sp. | reverse complement strand
AAATCCCACCAACGCCTCCTGTTGCCCGCCATCGGCGAGACCCTGACGCTCTGATTGTCAGGGCAGCAGCAGGAAAATCAAAATGCACACCGCGGTCGGCATGGCCGCTCCGAGGAAGAGTTTGAAAGCGTCCACGCCGTTTGGTCCGAAGTGCGATTGAAGAATCGACTGACCCGCCGGGTTCGGCGCGTTGGCGATCACTGTCAAACCGCCACCAGCCACCGCGCCGGCGACGACCGCCAGTTTGGCCTCATCCGAAAATCCCGGAACCAGCGAAGCCAGATAGGTAATCGCCGCGTTGTCGTTGAAGGCTGTGAGCGCGGTGGCTCCCAGCAGCAACTGCACCGGATTCAAACTCGTGAGCACCGGTTCGATCCACCACTGCTGACAGCCGCCGTGGATCACGAGTCCCGCGAGGAAGAAGCCGACCAGCACCGGCGAGCGCAGGCTCAGCACATCCTGGTTGCGCTCCGTCGCCGCCACAAAGGCCAGGAAAAACATAAACGCCAGCACCACCATGGCCGCGTAGTGGGCCGCATAAACCACAAAGGCGATGAACAAAAGATGGATCAAAACGATCGAGGTCGGAACCGTGATCTTCGGACGGTTTTCCTCCTCGGTGTTAGGCCGCAGGGCGAAAAGCTCCTTACGGAAATACAGAAAAACCGCCGTGTTCGCGATCAGGATCGAGAGCACGGATTTCCATCCGAAATTTTTAAGCATGAAAAGGGTGTCCCATTCCCAGCGACTGGCGACCATCACCACCGGCGGAGCTGCGAAATGCGTGAGCGTTCCACCGATCGAGATGTGCACGAACAGCAATCCGATCGTCGCGTAACGAAGCCCCATCGACGGCTGCAGCTTGAAAAATTTGTTCACCAAAAGCAGCGCGCAGATCGTCATCGCCGCAGGCTCCGTGATGAGCGATCCCAGGATGGGACCAACCGTCAAAATCGACAGCCACCAAGCGGCGGGCGTGCTTTTCCCGAGATTCGCGACCTTTTGCAGCGCTCCCTCGGCGAAATACAGCACCGGCTTGGAACTCGCGATCGCCATGATCACCACCACAAAAATCGGCTCCGTAAAATTCACTCCGTTGATGTAGTGCTTCGCCACATCGGGTCCTTTCATGAAAACAATCGCGGCCGTGAGCGGAATCAGCCAAATGCCGAACACCGCCTCGACCTCTCCCAGAAAATGAAAAACCACCGACCAGAATTTTTTGTGGTCCAACTTGCGGTTGTGGCTCGCGGTTTGCTCAGGCGAGGCGGGCGGATGCCTGAGGAGATGCTCGTAGTCGTGTTCGAGGTGGTGAGAGATTTGACGAAACTTCGCTGCCAAAAAGGTGTGAATAATCGCCGCGAGAAAAATCACGCTGGCCACGAGGTTGAAGGGATCCGCTTGGATGCGCCCCATCAATTTCGTGCCGATCGAGGTCACGCCCGAATCCGCGTAGGTTTCCAACGGGGTCGGAAAGTCGATTTGTTTTTCCTCCGAGCTTCCGGCCGCCATCGCCCCGGTGGCGAAAGCGAAAACCCAAAAAACCGCCATCAGGCAAATGGCGCGTCGAGCGAAGTAGGATCGAGTGGCGTTCATAACGCCCGCCGACCTACCAGAAATCCCCGCTCCCGCAACCCAAACCGGTTTTTTTCGCCATGCCGGATTCTTCTTTCCAAGCAGCCGCAAATCGGGAGGTTTGTTTTTCAAACAGCGGCAAAATTCCATGAAACCCACCACCCTCGGCCCCGTCACGGCGGGCATCCCCAAAAAACTCCGCCGCCACCGCGAACCCGCCCTCTCCAAGGCCGCCGTCCGCCGCCCGCCCAAACCCTCCGCGGAATTTTCCTTCTCGCTCAAACCCGCCGACATCGCCCGCCACCTCGACCGCTTCGTCATCGGCCAGCGCGAGGCGAAGAAGGTCCTCTCCGTCGCGCTCTGCGACCACTTCCAGCATGTGCGCCTCTCGCTCGAGGGCCAAGAGGCGCCGTTCTATCAAAAACAAAATGTCCTCCTGCTCGGTCCCACCGGAGTCGGCAAGACCCACCTCATCCGCTCCGCCGCCGACCTCATCGGCGTGCCGTTCGTGAAGGCCGACGCAACCAAATTCAGCGAAACCGGCTATGTCGGCGGCGATGTGGACGACCTCGTGCGCGACCTCATCCGCCGCGCCGGCGGCGATGTGAACCGCGCCTCGCACGGCATCATCTATCTTGATGAAATCGACAAACTCGCCACCCGCTCCGATGGCGGACGCGATGTCTCCGGCCGCGGCGTCCAAACCAACCTTCTCAAAATCATGGAGGACGGCGATGTGCCCGTCCTCTCGCCGAACGATGTCACCGGCCAACTCCAATCCGCCATGAGCGCCGCGCGCGGAAACACGCCGGGCATGCCCGACAGCATTTCCACCCGCCACATTCTCTTCATCGCCAGCGGTGCCTTCGTGGGCCTCGACGCCATCGTCCGCACCCGACTCGAAAAGCCCGCCCTGGCCGT
>CAZVPK010000001.1:0-48338 GCA_964628505.1 uncultured Chthoniobacter sp. | reverse complement strand
CTCGCCGAACTCGCCCGCGACGAGGAAACCGGCGCGCGCGGGCTCATGACCGTTCTCGAGCGCGTCTTCCGCGACCTCAAATTCCGCCTGCCCTCATCCCGCCTGCGCTCGCTCACCGTCACCCCGCAGACCGTCGAAAATCCCGCCGAAGCGCTTCGGCGTCTGTTGAAAAAATGACCCGCCCGCTGGTGGTCTTCGACGGCTCGTGCGGATTCTGCCGCAAGTGGATCGAGCGTTGGCGCGACCTCACCGGCGACTCCGTCGATTACAAACCCTCCTCCGAGGCCGCCGCCGATTTTCCGGAAATCCCGCCCGAGGACTTCGACCGCGCCGTCAAGTTGATCCGCCCCGACCGCTCCCGCGCCTCCGGAGCCGCCGCGGTCCTCGAACTCACCGCGCCCCACAGCCTCGCCGCCCGCGCCGGATTCGCCGCTTACAACAAACTCCCCCTCGTCGCCCGCCTCTCCGAATCCGCCTACGACTTTGTCGCGAACCACCGCGTCGCCTTCTCCCTCCTCACCAAACTCCTCTGGGGCGCCTCCACGCAAAAGCCCTCCTTCGCCATCGCCAACGGCGTCTTCCTCCGCCTCCTCGCGCTCGTCTTCCTCATCGCCTTCATCTCCTACAAAATCCAAATCCCCGGCCTCAACGGCTCCAACGGCATCCTCCCCGCCGCCGCGTTTTTCGAGGCCGCAAAAAACCACCTCGGCGACCGCGCATTCCAAGTCCTCCCCTCGCTCGTCTGGCTCTCGCCCACCGACGCCACCCTCGCCCTGCTCGCAAACATCGGCATCGCCGTGTCCCTCGTCGCCCTCCTCGGCATCCTGCAACCGCTCTGCTTCGCCATCCTCTGGGCCGCCATGCTCTCGCTCTGCGTCGCGGGTCAGGATTTCTACAGTTTCCAATGGGACTCGCTCCTCATCGAAACCGGCTTCCTCGCGATCTTCCTCGCCCCCTGGCGACTCCGCCCCGATTGCCTTGCCGCCGCCCCACCCCGCCTCGCCCGCTTCGTCGCCGTGGCCCTGCTCTTCCGCCTCATGTTCTGCTCCGGCGTCGTGAAACTCTCCAGCGGCGATCCCGTCTGGGCGAATCTCGAAGCCCTCCAATTCCACTTCTTCACCCAACCGCTCCCGAACCCCCTCGCTTGGTTCGCGCACCAACTCCCCATCGACCTCCTGCAAGTCGCCTGCGCCCTGATGTTCGTCATCGAACTCGTCCTCCCCTTCGCATTTTTCCTCCCGCGAAACCCCCGCCTCGTCGCCGTGTGGTCCACCATCGCCCTCCAAATCGGCATCGCCCTCACCGGCAACTACGCCTTCTTCAACCTCCTCACTGTGGCCCTCTGCCTGCTCCTCCTCGACGACCGCTGCTGGCCGAAGCTCCTTCAAAAAAAACCAACGCCCGCCGTGTTCGTCACGCGCTGGGTCCGCATTCCCGTTCTCTGCGCGATCCTCGTCATGTCCCTCATCCCGCTTGTTTCCTCGTTCCGCACGATGCCCCCGGTCCTCACCCCGCTCGCCGAAGTCTCCTCCCGCCTCGCCCCGTTCCGAACCGTGAACGGCTACGGACTCTTCGCCGTCATGACCACCACCCGCCGCGAAATCCTGATCCAAGGCAGCGACGACGGCCTCGACTGGAAAACCTACGAGTTCCACTGGAAGCCCGGCCCGCTCGACCGCCCGCTCCCGATCGTCGCTCCCTACCAACCCCGCCTCGACTGGCAAATGTGGTTCGCCGCCCTCGGCCGCATCGAAAACAACCCTTGGTTCCAATCCCTCCTCCTCCGCCTCCTGCAAGGCTCGCCCGAAGTCCTGGCCCTCCTCAAAACCAACCCCTTCCCCGACGCCCCGCCGAAATTCCTCCGCGCCCTCTCCGACGACTACTCGTTCACCCGCCCCGGCGAGCCCGGTTGGTGGCGCGCCGAACCCGCCGCCATCTACTGCCCCGAGGTTTCCCTGAAATAAAAAAACCGCCGTCCGTTTTGGCGGACGGCGGTCGGTTGATTCGTATTGGCGGGAGATTATTCCACCTTGTTCTGCACATCCTGGGCAGCGTCCTTGACGGCGTCGCCCGTCTCGATGACGGCTTGGTTCGCTTCGCCCACGGCGGTTTTCGCGGCATCATTCGCCTCCTCGGCGACGGCTTGAACCGCCTCGGTGGTGGCCACGGCGGCCGAATTGGCTTCCTGGACACCGGTCTTCACGGCATCGCCGGCGGCCTTCGCGGTGTCGACCACGGCGGTGTTGGCTTCTTCGACAGCGGCTTTGGCGGTGTCATTCGCCTCTTCGGCGACGGTCTTCACGCCTTCGGCGGTGGCTTCGACAGCGCCACCGGTTTTTTCAACGGCGGTCTGGGCGTCTTTGCCGGCCTGGTCGCAAGAGGCCAGGACGAGGGTTGCGGAGGCAAGAACTGCGAGGGTTGGTTTGATTTTCATATCAGCCCGCAGGTTGAATTTTTGCCCATCGGCAGGCAACCCTTTTTGTCCCGCCGCCGCCCGGCGCGCATTCCCCCCGGCCGCGGATTCCCGGTTTCGAATTTCCCCCAAGGCCCACCTTGCCCCGCGGCGGGTTCGCGGCAATTCTGGCGGCATGATCAAACCGCTCGCCATTCTTCTTCTCGCCTCGTCCGCCGTTTTCGCCGCGCCGGGCCTCACGATCTACAACCAGGACTTCGCCGTCGTCCGCGATTCCCTCTCCCTCGACCTTCGCGAGGGCGAGAACGCCGCGCACTACGACGGTGCCACGCTCCAACTCGAACCCGATTCCGTTGTTCTCCGCGACAAGGCGGGCCAGCCCCTGCGCGTTTTGGAGCAGAACTACCGCAACGATCCGCTCACACAGTCCTATCTGCTGTCGCTTTTCGAGGGGCAGTCGCTCGATTTCGTCGTCCGCGAGGAGCAGAAGCCCGATCGCACGATCCGCGCGAAAATCCTGCGGTCGGGATACAACGGCCCCGACGGCGCCTCCGAGCCCGTGGTCGAGGCGGACGGCATGATCCGGTTCGGCCTGCCCGGCCAACCCCTGTTTCCCTCGCTCGGCGACGGCACGGTTTTGAAGCCCCGGCTCGAATGGAAAATCCAATCGCCCACCGCGGCGAAGGTGGAGGCCGGGATCGGCTACATCACCGCCGGGCTCTCGTGGCAGGCGAGCTACAACCTTGTTTCCCCGGAGACGGGGGACTCCCTCGATGTGGTCGGCTGGATCACGATGGAGAACCGCTCCGGCCGCGATTTCGAGCAGGCCGCGATCAAGCTCATGGCCGGCGATGTCTCGAAAATCCAGCCGCCGCGCGCCATGATGCGCGAGCGCATGATGGCCATGGCCGCGGTTCCCGAGGAAGCCGCCGTCACCGAAAAGGCCTTCGACGAATTCCACCTCTACACGCTTGCCCGTCCGACCACGCTCCGCGACCGCGAGACCAAGCAGGTCGAGTTCCTCCGGGCCGCCGGCGTGGCCTCCGAAACGATCTACCTCTTCGATCCCGGCGCGGGCGATTCGCGCCGCTGGTCCGGGGCCGACGCCCGGTTCCGCCTCACCAGCGAGGATTTCGGCGGGGGCGGCGACACGAAAATCTCGGTCTTCCGCGAGTTCCGCAATTCGAAGGAAAACCGGTTGGGAATCCCGCTTCCCAAGGGTCGCGTCCGCTTTTACCGGGTGGACGCCGGCCAACTCGAATTCACCGGCGAGAACGAAATCGACCACACGCCCGTCGACGAGTTGGTGCGGATTTTCACCGGCAACGCCTTCGACCTGGTCGGCGAGCGCAAGCGCACGAATTTCCGCGTGGACTCCGCCAACAAACGCACCGAGGAATCCTTCGAGATCCTGCTCCGCAACCGGAAAAAGGAACCGGTCGTCATCCGCGTGGTCGAGGGTTTGCTCCGCTCGGCCAATTGGGAGATCACCGCCAAAAGCGATCCCTTCGAGAAGAAGAGCGCCAACGAGATCGAGTTCCGCATCCCTGTGAAACCCGGCGAGGAGCGCAAGCTCGTCTACACCGTTCTTTACACCTGGTGAACGGCCGGAAGCGCCCTCCCCGGGGCTATTCCCCGGCGAGGGCGCCGAGGTGGTCCACGATTTGGCCGATGCCTTCCCCGAGTTCCGCGCAGACCGGGATCACCCGCAGTTTCGGAAACCTCGCGCGGAACGCCCGGAGGTTTTCCTCCGCGGCAGGGAGGTCCATTTTGTTCGCGACAATGCACGCGGGCTTCGCGGCGAGCGTCGGATCGTAGAGTCGCAGTTCCTTTCGCAGGGACTGGTAGTCGTCCACCGGATGGCGCCCCTCGCTGCCCGCCATGTCCAGGACGTAGAGCAGGGTCTTGCACCGGACAATGTGGCGCAGGAATTCGTGTCCGAGCCCGCGGTTGTCGTGCGCCCCTTCGATCAATCCCGGAATGTCCGCCACCGTGGCGCGCCGGTAGTCGGGCATTTCCACCACACCCACCAGCGGATGCAGCGTGGTGAAGGGGTAGGGGGCCGTCTTCGGCTTGGCCGCCGAGATCGCCCGCAACAGGGTGGATTTCCCCGCGTTCGGGTATCCCACCAGTCCCGCGTCGGCGATCGTCCGCAACTCCAGCAGGAACCAGCCCTCCTCGCCGGGATAGCCTTTTGTGAACTGCCTCGGCACCCGGTTCGTCGAGGATTTGAAATGCGTGTTTCCCTTGCCGCCGTCGCCGCCCTTGCAAAGAAGAAACTCCTGCCCGGGCGTGGAGAGATCGGCGATCGGTTCCTCCTCCACCTCGTCGCCCTGCGACTGGCCCGCCCGATGAACGACCGTGCCCACCGGCACTTTCACAACGGTCGGCTTCGAGCTTTTTCCATGCTTGTCCTTTCCCTGGCCGTGCGCGCCCCGCTTGGAGCGAACAAGCGGTTCGAAAAACAGCGCCACCAGGCTGTCCGTGTCGGTGTCGGCCTTCAAAACAATGTCCCCTCCGCGACCCCCGTCCCCGCCGTCCGGCCCGCCGTGCGGGATGTATTTTTCCCGGCGGAAGCTGCAGCAGCCGTTTCCGCCGTCCCCCGCCTTGGCGTGGATGCGGATTTGATCGACGAATTTCATCCGCGGAACCTGCCACCGCCCTCCGGCCAAGTCGAATCCGAACTCGATTGTGGAATGGCGCGCCGCGCGCCGCGGTGCTAGTGTGTCTCGGAATGAGTCCCGACCCCAAGATCGCCGAATTGCGCGAACTCGATCGCCGCTTCCACCTCCACCCCTTCACCCACCACCTCGACATGCACAAGCCCGGCACGCATGTCATCCAGTCCGGCGACGGGTGTTTCCTCATCGACCAGGACAACCGCCGCCTCCTCGACGGTCTCGCCGGCCTGTGGTGCGTCAATGTCGGCTACAACTGCACCGCCATCGTCGAGGCCGTCCAGGAGCAGATGCGCCGTCTGCCCTACTACCCCTCGTTCTTCAACACCACCACCGAGGCCCCGGTGCGCGTGGCCGATTTTCTCGCGAAAAAATCCCCCGCCCGCGTCAAGCGCACCCTCTTTTCGAATTCCGGCTCCGAGGCCAATGAAAGCGCGCTCAAGATCATCCGCGCCTACCACCACACCCGCAAGCAATCCGGAAAATACAAGATCCTCTCGCGCACGTTCGCCTACCACGGCGTGACCCTGGCCACGGCGAGCATGACCGGCCTGCCCGTCTGCTACGAGCCCTTCGACCTGCCGCTGCCCGGATTCGTGCGGGTTCCCGGCCCGCATCCCTACGGGGTCCAATCCCCGCTCGATCCCGAGGCCTTCGGAAAATGGTGCCTCGAGGAAACCGCCCGCACGATCCGCGAGGAGGGGGCGGACACCATCGCCGCCATGTTCGTCGAACCGATCCAGGGTGCGGGAGGCGTCATCCCGCCGCCTCCGGGCCACCTCGCCGAGTTGCGCGATCTGCTTCGCAAAAACAACATCCTCTTCGTCGCCGACGAGGTCATCACCGCCTTCGGCCGCCTCGGCGACTGGTTCGCGAGCAATCTTTGGAACCTCGATCCGGACCTCATCACGCTCGCGAAGGGAATCACCAGCGGCTACCTGCCGCTCGGCGCCACGATGGTCAGCGACGAAATCTCCGAAACGATTTTCGAGGGCGGCTACTTCGCCCACGGCTACACCTACTCGGGCCATCCGGTGAGCGCCGCCGCCGCGCTGGCGAACCTCGAAACCACCGAGCGCCTCGGCCTGGTCGAGCGCGTTCGCGACGACGTCGGACCCTATTTCCAAAAGAAACTTCACGAGTTCGCCGACCACCCGGCCGTCGCCGAGGTCCGCGGACACGCCCTCATCGGCGCGTTGGAAGTGGTTCCGAAATCCGGCCGCGCCGGCCTGGCCGCCGAGCCGACGATCGGAGTCCGCGCCGCGGCCCTGGTGCGTGAGGAGGGGGCCATCGTGCGCGGCATCCGGACCCTCGTCGCCGCCGCCCCGCCCCTGATCATCACCCGCGGGGAGATCGACCACCTCTTCGACTGCATCCGCCGCGGCCTGGACCGCTTGTGGGATTGAGCCTCAATCCGCGGAGTCCGCCACGCCGGGCAGCCTGACCTCGTAAACCGTGCCGCCGCCGCGTCCGGAGCCTTCCCGAACCTCGAGGCCGAGTTGGTTGTAGGCTTTCTCCAGTTCCGCCGGATTCGAGCGCAATTCGGGGAACACGCGCTTGAGCCGCTCCTTGACCCAACGTTTCGCCATGCGGCGCTCCACCGGGTGCACCGGCTCCTCGCCTTGCAGGCTCTGACGCAAAAATTCCCAGAAACCGGTTTTCATCCCTTCCCGAAAAATATCGCCGCGTTCGCCCCGAGGAAAAGGAGGTTGATGGCCCCCAGAAGAACCGCCGCGGAGGACCAGCGGGACAGCTTGAGGGCTGTGTCCGCGGGATGGATGCGGGACAGAAAAAACGCCGCCGCGGCCAGGCTCGCGAGTCCGAACAAACCCGCGCCCCAGGCGGCCCCCTGCTCCCAGGGATTCCAAAGCCACCACAGCCTCGCCTTGCAGAGGAACACGAGTCCGTTCGCCGCCGTGAGCGTGAAGGCTCCGGCGACCAATCCCGCGAGCGCGTTGGTTCCCAAGTCCGGAAACGCCACCGCCAAGGCGCGCTGGCACAGGGCGAGCCAGGCGAACAGCGCCAGAGGCGGTAGAAGCGGGAACACATTTCCCAACCGCAGCGCCTCGGGGCCCGTGAATCGCATCGGACCGAACGGCCAGCCGGCCAGGGCCGTGAGGAGCACCATCCCCCCGAATCCCGCCAGGGCGATTCCGGCGAACAAGCGGGCCCTCGCGAGTCCTCCCGCCTCCACGAGTTCCAGATAGGCCGCCATCGCCAGCAGCAGAACCCACACCACATCCCACCACGCGGACGATCCCGCCTCGCCGTGGAAAAGAAACACCGCGCCGCCGGCCGTCCAGAGAGCGGCCAGCCAGGCCGCCGCGTTTCTCATGGCGCCCTCCTCGCCGCCCGGTTCCGGAAGACCGGAAGGGCGAGCCAATACGAGACCAGGGCCGCCGGAACGGAGAAAAAAAGCGACCCGACGAGCATCGGCGGTCCGATATCGACAAACGTGCGCCATTCCATCACCTCGTGGATGTGGAAATGCAACGAGGGCGGGGCGGGTGGAACCTCGTGAAGGAGGCGCAGCACCGCCCGGCCGGCGTTGTATTGCAGTTCCAGAATCACCGGCCACAACGGCGTGACCACATCGGTGAGCGACACGGAAATGACGGCGGCGATCGGGTTGCAGCGCAGCAAATAGGCGACGCCGATGCAAAGGAGGGTTTTCAAGCCGAACAACGGCGTGAACCCGATGAACATCCCGATCGCGACCCCGCCGGCCAGCGCATGGGGAAGATCGCGGAGGTCCAACAACTTTTCGCGAAGCGCGTGGAAATGGGTGGTGATTTTCCGGATCACGCCCGAGCAATTACATCCGCCGCGCCCGCGGACCAATTCAAAACGCACGTCTCATCCCAACGGCGGTTCGCCTGAGACTTTTGAGCGGGATCAGGGATTTGTCCAAGGCCCCGGTCCCCGCAAAACGCCCGGGAGCGATGCGGCTTGCGCGAACACACCGATCCGGCTCCGAGAACCGGAGCCCTCCTCGCTAAGCGCAAGCGATGCCTATGCCAGAAGTCCAAAAGCGAACGGCTATTGGTCTCAAAACGGTGGCGACCAGCTCCACTGGAAGCCGGATCGGAACGATCCCGCCGGAAGCAGCGATCCCCGCAGGCGGAAATCCAGGCTGTCGGAGAACCTCAGGCCGTCTCCCGCGACGGAGTGGTCCTCCAGGCGGAGCGCGACGGGGCGGCCCGGGAGGCCGTCCGGGCCCGCCACCAGGAAAAACTCCGCCGCCTGCCCCGTTCCCTCGAACGGAACGGCGAGCGGGCTGTCGCCGCGCAGACGGAGAAACTGGATTTGGGGGGCGCCTTCCGGAAAAATCCACTTTCCCTCTTTGAGCGCGCCGAACGCGAAAGCCACGATCGGCCCGCCGCCGGCGAACCCGGCGGCTTCCGCCACGACGAACGCCTCGCCGGGCTTGTCGGGGAAAAACGCCAACTCTCCCGCGCTCGTCAACAGCGCCCCGCCGGATACCTCGGCCTCCAGACCGCTCCAGAGGATTCGACCGGCGGGCAGGGGACTCCCGGCATCTCCGGTCAACCGCAGGTCCACCCGCAGCGAGGCGGGATACGTCCCGCCCGCGAGTTCCACCGGTTCCGCCGTTTCCACCGCCACGTCGAGCGTCCACCGCGGATCGGGAACCAGGGCGGCCAGGGTCGACAACGGGCTTGAGAGATCGAGGCCCGCCGTGCCGGGGGAGGAGAGAAAGGGACGGAGCCGCGGCCGGCCCTCGATGCGGGAATCCACGAGATCGATCCGTCCCTCGAGCCGCCCGCCCGATCCGCGCAGCGCGGCGTTCGCCAGCAGGGTGAGGCGTCCGTCGCGCCGGATCGGGATTTTTTCCCCGCGCCATTCGAGGCTCCAGCGCGGTTTCCACGGTTCGGGAAACGCGCACTCGCCGTTGACTTCGAAGCGGCCGGGATCGATTTCACCGGCCACCTCGCGGATTTTCAGAAGGCCGCCTTCGATCTCCAGACGCCCGTTCACGAACTCGGCGGGCGAGGGAAGGGACCCGAGGCGGAATGCCGCGTTCCGGATTTCGGCCGATCCCGACAGGCCGGGCGAGTCGATGGTTCCCTCGAAATCCAGCTTCCCCGAGAGTTCGCCCGAAAGCCCTCCGAGTTCGGGAAAAAACGGACGCAACAGCGCGAGATCGGCCCGGGGGAAATCCGCCGAGGCCTTCACGGCCGCGCCGCGTTGGAACCAGCGCGGCGTTCCCTCGGCATCCTTGAACATTCCAAAGGGGAACGAGGCGGAAATGGTCAGCGGGCTCATGGCGGGGTTTTCCAGTGTCCCGTTGACGGAGGCGGTTCCCGCCCCGGTCCGCATTTCCAGTTGCAGGCTGGACGGCACGCCGTCGCCGCGTCCGCGCCAGACCAGATCGCGCGCCTTCAAGGCCAGTCTGCCGTCGATGCCGGAAGCGGGGCCGAACGCCTGGACATCCATGGCCAACCGTCCCTCGATGGGCCATTCCTGGCCCACGAGCGCCGAGAGGCCGCCGAGTTCCAACTCGCCGGGGGTGTCGGCCTCGACATAAATGTCGCGGGTTCCGAGAACCGCGGCGTTCCAATCCGCGAGGCTTCGGAGGGTGAAGGGATTCACCGGCAGATAGATTTTTCCGCGAAGAAGATCGCTTCCGTTGGCGGCGAGTTCCAGGTCGTCGAAGTTGATTCCGTGGGTCGACAGGGTCACCCGCGAGGCGAGACGCAAGCGGTCCTTTTGAACCGAGGCGCGGGACAGGTAGATGTTTTTCGGCGAATAGGTCCCCTCGAATTTTCCGGTGAGTCCGGCGGGTGTGAATTCCGAAACGAAACGCGAGAGGCCGAGGTCGAACGAGCCGGAGTGGCCCTCGAGGCTTCCGTCGCCGCTCCACTTCAGGTTGAGCGCGCCGCCCGCGACCACGCCCCCGCCGAGCGCCGGGAACGGCCTCAGCCACATCGCGAGATCGGAGAGTCCCGCCTCGAGTTCGCCCGCGTAGGCGTGCGGCGCCGACAGTTCCACCCGCCCCTTGGCCGCCAGCGAGTCCTTGCCCGAGCGCACCTCGCAGCGAACGATCTCGGCGAGGCTTTTCCGGAACAGGACTTCGAGGTCCGCCTCTTCGACGCGGATGCCCCGATACTCGACATCCCTCGCCTGAAGTCCGACGAATCCATCGAGGGAGCCGGGGCGTCCGCTCACCGAGCCCTCCGCGACCAGGGCGCCCCCCGCCTCCTCCGCCGAGACGCCGGTCAGGGGCGCCAGGGCGCCGAGTTCCTTGATGTTCGCGCGGAGGTTCACGAGGAACGGGGCCTCGGCGATTTTTTCCCAGCCCTCGGCGAGCGAAATCTCGCCGTTCAGCGTGACGGTGTTTTCGCTTTGTCGGAGATCGAAATTCGAGACGAGGAGCCGCCGGTGGATGAGGCTGGCGCCGATCTCGAGCGATTCCCAGCCCCGGTCGTTCCAGCGGAAATCCCTGGCCAGGACGCGCAGCGACGCCTCGGCGTCGGCGGGACGCCCCGGGTCCCCGCGGAAGGTGAAGCGGCCTTCGGAGAGCCGCCCCCGGATCGTGCCCTCCATTCCAAGAACGGCGGGCAACGGCTCCAGGCCCACATTCGAGCAAACGGCCGCGAAGTCCCAAACCGTTCCCTGCCCGCCGCGCCGGAAATTCCAATCCCCGCGCAGCGTGCCGCCGAAGACCCGGCCCTGGAACGAGAGCGAGGGGTCGACGCCGGGCTCCAGCACGCAAGAGACCGAATCCGCCCGCACACCGGGCAGGATTTCCATCCCGGCGAGCGAGAGGATTGTTCCGTCCCACTGTGCGCCCGCCGCCAAGGGGCCGAGGACCCGCTCGAATCCGGGCGAAAGAATGGTCAGGCCGCCGATTTCCAAACGGCCGGCTTCCCCGGCGACGAGGCTCGCCGAGCAACGGTCGGCCACCCAGCGCGACGGGCCGGTTTCGACCTCGATCCGCGAGCCCTCCATCGAAATCGCCTGCGGCCATTCGCCCGCGGGGCGCAGCAAGGCCGCCAGCACCGCCACGGGCTTCCAGCCGAGATCGGAGGCGGCCCCCGTTTCCGCGCGGCGGAAATCCAGATGGGCGTTCATCCGCCGGATCGAAACCCCCGCCACCGGGCGGAGGGGGTTGGAAAGGAACGCGCCCGGGTTTTGCCAATCCACCCGCAAGCGCTCGATGTCCAGGGCGCTGTTGGAATTTCCCGCCCGCTCGTGGACGCGGATCGACACGCCCTCGAGAACGAGGGGTTCGAAGAGACCCGCCCTCACGCTCTTGGCGGCGAACTCCAGCCCCTCGCGGCCGCAGGCCACCTCGGCGCCGAATTCGAACAGGCCGGACAAAATCGGCCGTTGCAGCGCGGCGGCCGCGAGCAGGAGGACCGCGACGGCCCAAAACCGTTTCGATCGATAAAATCGCCGTGGGTTTTTTTGCGGCATGGAATCCCCTCAGGCGCGCCGAGCGGCCGCGGTGCGGAATTGGATTTCTCGGGAACGAGGCACGCCATGAACTAATCCCATCCCCCGCGTTTCCCGCAAGCCCGCGTGCGAGGCTCCGCGTCCCGCGGACAAAAAAATGTTTTGTCCGGGCCATGGACGGATTTAGGTTTCGGCCATGATTCCCTTTCTGATCGCCGGCGGCACGATTCTCGGAACCCTCGTCCTTCCCGAGGAGCCCGATTTGAGCAACCACACGCTGGCCGGCGCGAAAGTGAAGGCGGCGGAGGTCGTTTGCCGCAATGCCTGGGGAACTCCGATGCTCCCGGACGGCAAGGGAAGCTACAGCCTGATCGCGCCGGTCGACCCGGTGCTCATCGAGCGCAGTTTGATCCAGCCGCCCAAGACGGATGCCCCGGTCTACGTTCCCGGCAAACCCTATGTGCTCCCTTCGATGGCGGCGGTTCTGGCTGAAAACCCGGAGGCGGCGGCCGCGGAGACGCGGTAGGTTCCGCCGCGCGGGGATCCGCCTCCCCACCGGCGCTCCGGATTTTTTGTGAGCGCTCCCAAGTGTCCGCCCGGCTCGTGGAATGTTCATGGATTCATGTTCCTGAACGCGGTCTCGTTCCAGATCATCCTCGGGGCGCCGATCATTCTTTACGCGAAAAGCATCGGCGCGGGATCGACCGTGCTCGGCGTGCTGGCGTCCTTCACGCCGCTGATGACCGTGCTGCAATGGCCGGCGGCGAAATACCTGCACGTTTACGGCTACCGGAATTTCGTCCTCGCGGGGTGGGGGTTCCGCTCGATTTTCATTTTCATCGTGGCGGCGGTGCCGGTGATGGGATTCCTCGATTCGGCCAGCAAGCTCGTCCTGATCGTGGCGGCGTTGTTTGTCTTCAACGTGCTCCGGGGGATCGCCTCGGCGGCGTGGATGCCGTGGATCGCGGCGTTGATTCCCGACGGGGCGCGGGCGGCGTTCCTGTCGCGGGACCAGATTGCGATGTTCATCGGGTCGCTGGTTTCGCTCCTTCTGGCGTCGGTGCTCATGGGAGGGAAGGTGGAGCCGCACGAATACTCTCTCGTGTTTTTCGCCAGCGCGCTGGCGGGTGTGGCGTCGTTGCTCTTCATCAAAAAAATCCCCGACGTCACCGCCGAGGAGGAGATGAAGCTCTCGTCCGAGCCTGTCCCGTGGCGGGCGATCATGGGTTACCAGCCGTTTTTCCAACTGATGGTTTTCAACCTCCTCTTCGTCGCGGTGGTGGGAAGCCTGGGGGTCTTCACGGTCGAATACCTGCACGAATTTCCCGGTTTCGACGCCTCGCAGGTGATGTATCTCACGGGCATTTCCTTTCTGGGATCCCTGGCGGCGCTGACCGGCGCGGGCCGCTTGATCGACCGGTTCGGAGCCAAGCCCGTGTTGGCTGTCTCGCTCGGGATGATCGGTCTCGCCATCGCGGGTTGGTTTCTGGTCGCCGCCGGGGTGGCGCCTTGTTCGCGACGGGTGATCGCGGGATTGAATTTCCTCTCCGGAATGGCGGGAGCGGCGTTCAATGTGGCGAACGGCCGGCTCGCGCTGGCGACGATGCCCGCGGCGGGCCGCAACCATTTTTTCGCGCTCTTCACGGTGGTCACCAGCCTCGGTCTGGGAGCGGCTCCGGTGGCATGGGGAATCTCGCTGGACGTTCTGGGAACCTACGAGGCGGTGACGGGCGCGCTCGAATGGAAGCGGCACAGCATCTATTTCGCCGCCCTTTTCGCGATGAATCTTCTTACGATCCTCCAGGTCCGCCGCCTGCACGAGCCGGCGGTTTCGAGGTCCGGGGCCTAGATCAAAGCCGCTCGAGGAGCTTGGCGTGGATGCCGTCGAATCCGCCGTTGCTGAAGACGACGACGACATCGCCGGATTTGGCGAGGGGCTTCAGCCGGGCGACGATCGCGTCGGCGGTGGGTTCGTAAAACGCGGGTTTGCCTGTCGCGGCGATGTCGGCGACAACGCGCCCGGGATCGAGGCGTTCGCTTTCGGGGAGTTGGTCGAGGCGGGCGACCTGGGCGATGAAGACTCCATCGGCCTCGGCGAAGGCGGCGGGGAGGTCGTGCTGGAAGACGGCGCGGCGGGTGGTGTTCGACCGCGGCTCGAAGAGCGCCCACAGGCGGACGGGACCGAATTTTTTTCTCAGGCCGGCCAGCGTTTCGCGGATGGCGGTGGGGTGGTGTCCGAAATCGTCGATGATCGTGATGCCGTTCACGATGCCACGGATTTCCTGGCGTCGGCGGATGCCTTGAAAAGTTGACAGCGCGTCTCGGATTTTTTCCACGGGGATGCCGTAGTAGTGCGCGGCGGAGGCGGCCATGGCGGCGTTGCGGATGTTGAAATCGCCGGAGAGGGGAATCTCGAAGGTCTCGTTGAAGAGCTCGAAGCGTGACCCCGTGGGCGTGTGGACGGCGTTGCGGATTTGGTTCGCGCAATTCGCGGAGAAGCCGACTTCCACAATGGGCGCGGGACAGTTTTTGGAAACATCGAGGCAGTTGGGATCGTCGCCGTTGAGCAGAACCATGCCTTCGGAGGGGACGATGTTGAGCAGGCGGCGGAAGCTGGTCTTGATCTCGTCGAGGTCGCGGTAGATGTCCGCGTGGTCGAACTCGATGTTGTTCACGATCACAAGCTCGGGCAGGTAGTGGACGAACTTGGAGCGCTTGTCGAAGAAGGCGGTGTCGTATTCGTCGCCTTCGAGGATGCAATACTTCGAGTCGCGGAAATTCGCGCCCTGGCCGAGGTTCGTGGGAATGCCGCCGATGAGGTAGGCGGGCTCGAGTCCGGCGGATTCGAAAATCCACGCGAGGATCGAGGTGGTGGTGGTTTTCCCGTGGGTGCCGGTGACGACGAGATTGTGGCGTCCGCGCAGGACGAAGTGTTTGAGGGTCTCGGGAAGCGAGAGGTAGAGGAGCTTGCGGTTGAGGACGGCTTCGACGGCGGGATTGCCTCGGGACATGGCGTTGCCGATGACGAGGAGGTCGGCCGAGGCTGGGATGTCCGCGGGATCGAAGCCGGGCGTGATCGCGACGCCCTTGGATTCGAGGAAGGTGGACATCGGCGGGTAGACATTGAGGTCCTGGCCGGTGACGGTGAATCCCTTGTCGCGCATGGCGGCGGCGACGGAGCCCATGGCGGTGCCGCAGATGCCGAGGAAGTGGATGTGGCGGGGTGTGGAGTTCAAGCGTGGATCAGGAATTCGAGTCGTCGTGCGGACGGCCGTTTTTCCGGAGAAGGAAAAGGATTTTGAGGGTCATGACGAGCACGCCCAGGAGCAGGGCGGCGAGTGTGGCGGGCTTTGGCATCAGTAGACATCCTTCCGGTAGCGTTTGTCTTTTTTCAAGGCGTCCACATAGTCGCGGGCGGCCTCGGGGGTTTTTCCGCCGTGGGTTTCGACGATCGTGTGGAGGGCGGCATCGACATCCTTCGCCATGCGGTTGGCGTCGCCGCATACGAAGAAATACGCGCCGTTCTCGAGCCAGTCGAAAAGCTCGCGTCCGTTCTCGAGCATGCGGTGTTGGACATAGATCTTGTGGTCCTGGTCGCGGGAGAAGGCGGTGTGGAATTTGTGGAGGAGTCCGCTGGCCTGCGCGGACTCGAATTCCTCGCGGTAGAGAAAATCGGTGGCGGCGCGCTGGTCGCCGAAGAACACCCAGTTGCGGCCTTGGGCGCCGGTGGCGCGGCGCTCCTGCAGGAACGCGCGGAACGGCGCGATGCCGGTGCCCGGGCCGACCATGATCATCGGCGTGTCGGGATTTTCCGGCATGCGGAAATGTTTCGCCGTGTGAACGAAGACGGGCAGCGAGCCGCCGGTGCGTTCGGCGAGGAAGGTCGAGCAAACGCCCTCGCGGGGGCGCGGGCTGTGTTCCACCGAATAGCGGACAACCGCGACGGTGAGGTGGACGGACTCGCCCACGTGGCGCTGCGAGGAGGCGATCGAGTAGAGGCGTGGCTGGAGTTTTCGGAGGACCTTCACGAACTCCTCCGGCGTGAATTTCGCGGCATGGAATTCCTCGAGGACATCGAGCACATCGCGGCCCCAGAGGAAATTTTCCAGCGAGGCTTTTTCCTCGGGAAGAAGGAGGTCGTTGAGAAAGGTCCCGGAGCTGTCCTTCGCGGCGACGGCCTGGAGGAGTTGTTTGGAGGGTTCCGAGAGGATGTAGCTTTTCGTGAGCGCCTCGCGGAGCGGCATGGTGACGGCATCGGCGCTCGGCACGACCTCCTCGCCGGAGAAGCCGAGGTGCTTGAGAACGAGATCGACCAGAGCGGGGTTGTTCGCGGGAAAGACGCCGAGCGAGTCGCCGGGCTCGTAGCGGAGCCCCGAGCCGGCGAGGGAGATTTCGAAGTGGCGGGTTTCCTTGTTCGAGCCCTCCGCGGTGAGCGGGCGGTTCACGGAAAGCGGGGCGCGGAATGGATTTTTGCGAGAGTGCGCGGTTTCGGTCGAAGACATGGGCCCGTGGAGTAAAGAAAAGGATGCTCCCGCGCGCAAGTGCCATCGAAGGATCGATCCCATGAATCCCGCCGGCGGACCGGCCGCTACGCGCTGCGGGCGGAGACGAAACCGTCGGGGCGGACGAGGACGAAGCCTTTTTTTGTGATGCCGTAGAGGTCGAGCCAGGTGGAGTCGGGATTTTTGAAATCGATTCCGTCCTGCACGACGCGGGCCTGATGGGCGGCGTGGGGGAAATTCATGGCATCGGCTTCGGGGCCGCAGAGGAGCACGAATTCGAATCCGAAAAAATCCAGCATCGAGAGGCGATCGCCGTTCCGATCGATCCAGACATGCGGGGCGCGGTGGCCGGGCCGGGCTTGCGGGATGTAGTCGTTGACGGGGTCGGCGGGCGTTTGCGCGGAGGTGCCGTCGGGCTGGACGGCGGAGCTGTCGTAGACGAACCCGAAATCCTGGCCGAGCCCCGATCCGCCGCGGCGGGAATGGGCGATAAGGTCGCGGGCCTTGTCCCATTGGCCGGAAAAGGCGGCGCCGACGATGGCGAAAATTTCCTCCGCGTTGTTGCCGCTGTTTTCAAAGGTGAACTTCGAGGCGGCGAGGCGTTCGGTTTGGTAGGTGTCGAGCAACGAGTCGTCGGACCGGCCGTGCAGGACGGCGGCGAGTTTCCAGGCGAGGTTGTGGACCCCTTGGATGCCGTTGTTGAGGCCGAGACCGCCGGTCGGCGAGACGCGCGCGGCGGCGTCGCCGACGAAGAAAATGCGGTCGCGCCGCCATTCCGGCGAGAGGCTGGGCGACATGACCCACGGGCTGAGGCTGAGGATTTCGACGGGGACATCGGGGAGTCCGGAGGCTTTGACGACTTGCGCGTGCATCCGCTCCAGGGGCCAATCCGCGGGCGTTTCGCCCTCGTCGAGGAAATGGTGCATGAGCCAGAGATCGTCGCCGTTGACCGTGACGAAGGCCTCGAAAAAATCCTCGCCGATCGCGTTGGCGACGAGGGCGCGGCGGCCTTCGAGGTGTTTGCCGTAGTCGGCGCGGAAGAAGACGCTGACGAAGCGGCCGAGTTCGCCGGGGCCTTGGCGTTTGATACCAAGGCTCTCGCGGATCGGGCTGCTGTCGCCATCGGCGGCGATGAGGTAGCCGGTGCGAATCGTTTCGGAGGAGCCGTCGGGATTTTCGAGGGTCACGGACACGCCGTGGGGGTCTTGCGTGATTTCGGTGGCCCGGGTTTGAAAACGGATGTCCACGGATTCCTCGGCCTGCGCGGCGCGGAGCAGGACGGCTTCGTTGTGCGGTTGGGCGCAGTGAAAACGGGCGCAGGGGCTGAAACGCAAATCGTCTTCGACAATCGGCGCGCTGCCGAGGAGCTCGCCGGCGAGTCCGCCGCGCGACCAGGTGGAAACGGCGTCGACGGGATGGGCGAGCCCGCCGCGTTGCATTTCCTCGAGGAGTCCGAGTTGGCGGTAGATTTCGGCGGTGCGGCGCGTGACGCCCATGGCTTTCGGGTGGCGGGAAATGCCCGGGTGTTTTTCGACGAGCACGGTCGGGATGTCGAATTTTCCGAGCAGGACGGCCGCCATCAAACCGCATGGACCTCCGCCGACGATGACAACCTGTGGGTTTTCCTGTTTCATAAAATATTGTTAATAAATAAAATGGTCGGCGGGTGAAAAAAATCTCAAATTTTTTGAAAAAAACTCTTGCGGGTCGGTGAGGAAATTGTATTCTGATCTCATTCTGGGGGGAACAGAAGCCCGTTGTAGCAATCGCTGCGACGGGCTTCAACTTTTATGGGGTTCGTGGTTTTTTGAGTTTTCGTTGAAGGATGTCGAGGGCCGAGCGGGTTTCCTCGACGCGCAGCAGGAGGCATGCCGCGAGGTAGGCGAAGGCGGCGAGGCCGATGGTTCCGAGCACGGCGACGGAGCGGTTGAGGAGATTTGTTTGAGGCAGCACGGTCGGGAGGAGGTTTTTTCCGGCAAAGCAAATGGCGGCGAGGGCGAGGCAGGCGATGCCGCAACGGAGCAGGGTGGATAGAGTTTTTTTGGTGTCGAGGGTTCCGGCGGCGGGGCGCATGAGCAGGTAGAGAATGAGGAAGTCGAGCGTGGCGCAGATCGTCGTGGAGAGCGCGAGACCTTTGTGTCCGAGGCCGAGGTGGAACATGAACCAGTAGTTCAACACGATGTTGAGGCCCACCGCGCCGAAGCTCACGAGCATGGGGGTCCATTTGCGGTTGATGGCGTAGAAGGCCGGGGAGACGACTTTGATGCAGGCGTAGGCGACGAGGCCGAGCGCGTAGAATTGGAGCGCGAGCGAGGTTTGGAGCGTGTCGTTGGCGACGAATTGGCCGTGCTGGTAAACGAGGCCGATCACCGGCTCGGCCATGAACCAGAGGCCGACGGCGGAGGGGAGTGTGAGGAACAGGGCCAGGCGCAAAGCGCGTCCGAGGGTCGGGCCGAATCGGGAGGTGTCGGTATCCGCCGCGATGCGGGAGACGACGGGAAGCGTGATCGTGGCGACGGCGACGCCAAAGACGCCGATGGGAAGTTGCATGAGACGGAAGGCGCTGTTCAGCCAAGTGACGGCTTCCGCGCCGGCGTAGGAGGCGAAGCGGGAATTCACCAGCACATTCACCTGCACGGCGCTCGCGGCGATGATGGACGGCACCATGAGGATGAGAACTTTTTTGATGCCCGAATCGTTCCAGCGGAAGTCGGCGACGAATTTGAAACCGGCTTTGCGCAGGCTGGGGAGCTGGACGGCGAGCTGGAGGAGTCCGCCGACGAGAGTTCCGGCGGCGAGGCCGATGAGGGCTTTGCGCTCGAATGTGGAATCGATGAGGTAGCCGAAGACGACACCGCAGAGGATGGAACCGATGTTGAAGAAGCTCGAGGCCAGCGCGGGTGCGGTGAAAATTTGGCGCGAGTTGAGGATGCCCATCACCAGCGCCGCGAGGGACACGAGCAGAATGAAGGGATACATGATGCGAGTGAGCAGGATGGTGAATTCGGCGTCGGCAGGCGCGAAGCCGGGGGCGAGGAGATGGACCAGCGGACCTGCAAAGAGGATGCCGAGGAGGCTGATCGCGCTCATGAAAACAGTGGCGAGGGTGAGCATCTTCGAGGCGAGGGCCCAGGCGGATTGGACACCTTCCTTTTCGATCTTTTGGGAGAAGACGGTGATGAAGGCGGTGGAGAGCGCGCCTTCGGCGAAGAGGTCGCGAAGGAGATTCGGCAGGCGGAAGGCGATGAGGAAAAGTCCCATCGCGGCGGTGCCGAAGACGGCGTTGAAAAGGACCTCGCGGACGAGACCCAGGACGCGGCTGAGCATGACGGCGGCGGCGATGATGCCGCTGGCGCGGGTGTTGAGGCGCTTGCCGTCGTTCATCTCGCGGCGGCTTTTCGCAGGCGGTCCATGATGGCGGCGCCGATGCCGGTTTCGGGGACGGGCTCGGCGACGAGGAGGTCGAGGCCGGATTCGTCGAGGCGGCGGAGGGCGCCGTAGAGGTTGGCGGCGGCTTCGCGCAGGTCGGCGGAGGGGCTGAGGATTTCGGTTTTGTCGAAGCCTTCGCGCGGTTCGGAGAAGGTGAGGAGGCCGGTTTTTTCGGAGCGGGGCGCGGGATGTTTTTCGAGGACGAGCGGGGTGCGCGGGGCGTAGTGGCTTTTGAGTCCGCCGGGGGCGCTGACCGTCGCGGAGCCGTTCAGAATAGGCGCGAACGGGCGGAGGTCGTCTTCGGTGATTGGTCCGTGGCGGAGGATTTGGAGTCCCTCGGGACGGACATGGACGATGGTGGATTCGATGCCGTGTGCGCAGGGGCCGCCGTCGAGGATGAGCGGGATGCGGCCGTCGAGTTCCGCGAGCACATGCTCGGCGGTGGTGGGACTGATGCGGCCGAAGCGGTTGGCGCTGGGTGCGGCGAGGGGCTTGCCGAATTCTTTCACCACGGCGTCGAAAACCGCATGGGCGCTCATTCGGACGGCGACGGTCTCCTCGCCTGCGGTGACGATGTCGGGGACAATTTCACGGCGCGGGAGGACGAGCGTGAGCGGGCCGGGCCAGAATTTTTCGGCGAGGGCGAGGGCGACTGGTGAAGCGAGTGCGAGCTTTTCCAGCCAGGCAGGGGAGGGGACATGGACGATGAGGGGATCGCTGAGGGGGCGCTCCTTGGCCTCGAAAATTTTCGCGCAGGCGGTGGGCGAGAGGGCGTCGGCGGCGAGGCCGTAGACGGTTTCGGTGGGAAGGGCGACGGGATCGCCGGAGGTGAGAATTTCGACGGCTTCGGGAATGCCGCGGGTCGGCTCGAGGACGCGGGTTTTCAATCCAGGACTGCGGCGAGGACTTCCCGGGTTTGGCGGGCGCGGAAGTCGGTGAGGTTTTTTTTCACGGCCGGGAATTCGTGGGCGAGGAGCGCGGCCGCGAAGAGGGCGGCGTTTTTGGCCCCCGCCTCGCCGATGGCGAAGGTGGCGACGGGGATGCCGGCGGGCATTTGGACGATGGAGAGGAGCGAGTCCTGCCCGCGCAGGATGCGGCTCTCGACGGGAACGCCGAGGACGGGTAGGGGCGTGTGGGCGGCGAGCATTCCCGGCAGGTGGGCGGCTCCGCCGGCTCCCGCGATGAGGCAGCGCAGGCCGCGGGACTCGGCGGATTTCGCGTAGTCGGCCATGAGGTCGGGGGTGCGGTGGGCCGAGACGACGCGGGATTCGTGCGGGATGCCGAGTTTTTTCAGCATCGCGGCGGATTCCTTCATGGTGGCCCAATCCGACTTGCTGCCCATGACGAGGCCGACGAGCGGTGTTTGGGTTCTGGCCGTGGCATTTTTCATCGCGGACGGAGGCTTAACAGAAAGGCTCCGGCGCGAGAAACAGGAAATCCCCAAGCGGTCGGCTTTCGCATCGAAGGCGCGGCGGATGCGGTCGCAGCCCATCCGATGCCGCGCGAGGTCAAAGCGGAAGGGTTTGGTAATCGAGGCAGAGATAGATGGTGAGTTCCCCGCCGTCGGGCATCCGGATTTTCCTCAGAGGCGAGACTTGGACGAACGCTCCCTTGATCGTTTGGGGAAGCTCCGCTCCGAGGAAGAGGGCGTTCCGGCCGGCAAAAAGATTGTAGCCTTTTTGTTCGGTGAAGAACTCGTCCACCACGAGATCGCTTTCGACGAAATCCGCGTAGGAGGGCCAGATGCCGAACTGGCTGGTCAGCGCGGGCGACTCCGGCACGAACACCGGGGGGTAGGCGCCATCGCCCGCGGTTTGGAAAAACACCGAGAGCACCGCGGCCTGGTCGGCCGTCTCGGCGATCAAAAATCCCCCTCCCTCGCTGGCCGGCATTTCACGGGTGGCCAAGTGGACCTCCTTGGCGATCGAGGACCACACGCCCCGCATCAATCCCTCCTCGCGGAGCATCGCCACACTCTGGACGAGCGACAATACCACGACCGCCGACCCCGCGGCGGCCATCCAGCGCCAGCGCGTTCCGTAGGCCGCCAGGCAAGCCAGCGAGGGAACGACCGCAAACCAGGCCGCGGTCGAAAACTCGCGGCCGATCAGAAATTGATAAACCGCCCACAAGGCGGGCAGTCCCCCCGCCGCCGCCATGATCCGCCATCCGCCCCGGCGGCGCGCCCCGGCGGCCATCGCCCCGAGACCGGCCAGCAGAGCCAATCCGCCGACGAAGGAATAGCCGCGGAAAAATTCAAAAACATCGCGCCCCCATCCGCCGGGTTGCGGACGCCACCAGGTTTGAAGCGTCCCGCCGGCGACCGGAATCCACTGCCAGGCGGCATTCCATGCCAGGGCCGGCGCCAGCACGGCGAGCGGAAGCAAAACCAGCGCCCCGGCCGCGAGCCAATCCGGCTGCCTGCGGTGGAGAAGGGGGATCATCAGAAAAACGCCCAGGCCCAGGGGAACCAGAACGGCCTCGTATCGGAAAAGACACGCCAGGGCGAGGCACGCCGCCGCGGGCAGCCAATCCTTCCGCCGACCCTCGATCGCCGAGCGCGCCGCCAGCGATCCCGCCAGCACGCAGGCCAGCGCGGGCATCCAGGGGCCGACGGTCGCGGCGTGGTGGTTGAAAACCGGCAGCGCGTTCATGAGAACGACCGTCCATCCCGCCACGGCTTCGTTGAAAACCCCGCGGGCCAGACGATACGCCAGCCAGGCCGCGAGAAAGGCGGTCAGCGGCCAGGCCAGCCGGAGGATTTCCAGCGAACCGCCCGTGAGAAAACCCAGCGCGCGCACCGCGTAGGCCGTGGCGGCGGGTCCGTCGAAATAGGCCGGGGCCAACCTCTCGCCGCACATCCAGTAGTAGGCCTCCTGCGGGGACACGCCCTGCGACGCGAGCCAGACGATGCGCAAGGCCGCCAGGGCGCCCAGAAAAACTAGAACGGTTTTGGTTTTCACGCGGAGAGCAGGTCGGGGTGCGCCAGGTGCAGACGCGGGGCCAGCCGGGGAGAGGTTTTCTTCCAGATCCAGCGGAGCGCCGACACCACCGCCCAGCCGCACAGAATCCCGATCAGGGATCCGGCGAGAACGTCCAGCGGCCAGTGCACTCCCACATACATGCGGCTGAACGCTACCAAAGCCGCGGGAACAAACGCAATCCAGCCCCGGCGGCGGTGGAACAGGAAAACCACCGTGGCCAGCGCGAAACAGTTCGCCGCGTGCGAGGAGGGAAACGATTTTCCGGCGAGCGCCGGCGGGGACGGCGAGGAGGTTTTCACCCGAAGCGGCTTCGCCACGGCGAGGAGGCGGGGGGTCGCCTTCGCGAGGTCGATGGTGCGCACTCCGGCGAGAACCTCGTGGGGGCGCGGGCGCTGCACCGAGTGTTTCAGGGTCCGGCAGAGGAGACCGTCGTTGATTCCCACCGCCAACAAGGCGCAAACGACCATCGCCCGGTTGCGGAATTTTCCAAAGACCAGCAGGCCCGCCCCGGCGAGAACCGCCAGAGGCCACCAGACCGCCCAGCTGGAAAGCGCCGCCATGGCGACATCGATCCAGGGATTTTTCTGCGCGGAATTGAGGGCTAGGAAAAGGGACTGTTCCATTTCGGGACCGGTCGAGAGATTCATGGAATGGAGCCCGCTGGCAAGCCTTCGGCAAAAGATCCCGCCGCCCCTTGCGGCGGATTCCGCTCCTCAGGCCAGTTCGATGTTTTCCTTCTGGAAGCGTCGCAGGATGGCGAGGCGCAGATCGCTTTGGACATCCGCGATCGCGTCCGGATTCTTGGTGCCGCACCAGAAGGCGAGCCGGAGACCCGCCGCATCGGGGCCGATGCTCTCCACGCGCGCCTGGATGGATTGGTTTTCGAGGACCGAGCCGTGCGACCTCGCGGCCTCGCGGAGGATTTTCATCGCCTCCTCCACCGGGGATTTCGGGTTCACGGCGATCGACAATTCCACGCGGCTCTCGTTGCTGCGGAGGGTGTGGTTCACCACGGTGCCCTGGAGGATCACGCTGTTCGGGATGAGAACCTCCACGCCGTCGTCGCGGTGGAGCTGGCTGCACCTCGAACCGATGGCGGCCACCGTGCCGCAGTTGCCGCCGACCTCGATCAGGTCGCCGATCCGGATCGGGCGCTCGAAGAGAAGGATGAGGCCGCTGATGAGGTTGTTCACGAGTTGCTGGGCGCCGAAGCCCACCGCGATGGCCGCGGCGCCGCCGAGCAGCGCGAAAATCGTGAGGGGAATCCGCACCGCGGCCAGCGCCACGAGGCTCGCCAGGAACAGCAGCGTGTAGTTGGTGAACTTTTGAACGATCGCCCCGGTCGTGGGGTCGAGGTCGAGGCGTTTGCAAACCCGCGAGCGGAGCCAGCGGCTGAATCCCGCCGAAAAAATCCCGCCGACAAGCAGGATGGCCAGGGCGGTGAGCAGCATTCCGAGGGTCACGGAGCTGGCCTCCTGGACGACCTGCCCGTTCACCCGCACCGGATTGCTGAGCGTGAAGAGAGGGGTTTTCCAAATGCCGACCACCTGGCCTCCCAAGGCGTCCACCGCGAGGTCGAGAAGCGCCGGCCTGGGCTCCGGATGCGTGTCCGGCGAGGCCTGGGCGGGGGGAAGGGTCGATGCGGCGAGCGTCAGCGCCCAGGCGAGCGCGGCGGTTTGGATCCGCGCGGGAAGATGGAATGGTGTTGCCATGGCGGAAATCGGCGCTAGTCTTGCCACCCTTTTCCAAATGAAGCCAGAAATTCATCCCGACTATCAGGAAACCGTGATCGTGTGCGCTTGCGGCGCGACCTACCGCACCCGCTCGACACGCCAGAACATCAAGCTCGGCATCTGCGCGGCCTGCCACCCGTTCTTCACCGGCGAGCAGAAGTTTGTGGACACCGCGGGCCGCGTGGACAAGTTCAAGAAACGCTACGGCACCGTGCGCGCCCCGCGCGCCACGAAGAAGGCCTAGATCGCCGCATCCCATTTTTCGACGGTAAACGGGCCGGAAGCCCGTTTACCGTTTTTGTTTGCCCATGGATTTTGAACCGTTGGTGGAGCGGAAACGCCGCCGCTTCGAGGAACTCGAACGCGAAATCGCCGCGCCCGGCCTTTTCGACAATCCCCCGCGCGCCCGCGAGGTCCTCCGCGAGCACGGGGCGACCAAGGATTTGATCGCGCACTGGGAGCGGTTCGCCAAGGCCCGGCGCGAACTTGCCGAGAACCGGGGGATCGCCGATTCGGACGACAAGGACATGGCCGAACTCGCCCGCGAGGAAATCGCGCGGCTCGAGGCCGAATGCCCCGACCTCGAGCGTGCCGTTCAAATCGCCCTCCTCCCGCCGGAACCGGACGAGGACCGGGATGCGATTGTGGAAATCCGCGCGGGGACGGGCGGCACCGAGGCCGCACTTTTCGCCGCCGACCTCCATCGCATGTATTGCCGCTATGCGGAGTCGCTCGGTCTCAAGGTCGAGCCGATGGAATCCAGTCCGGCGGACCTTGGCGGCTTCCGCGAAATCGTGTTTCGCATTTCCGGCGGCGCGGTTTTCCGCCGCTTCCGCTACGAAAGCGGCGTCCACCGCGTGCAGCGCGTTCCCGCCACCGAGGCCCAGGGCCGCATCCACACCTCCACCGCCACGGTTGCCGTGATGCCCGAGGCCGAGGAGGTGGATATCGAAATCAAACCCGAGGATTTGCGCATCGAGGTCTGCCGCGCGGGCGGTCCGGGCGGGCAGGGCGTCAACACCACGGACTCCGCCGTGCAGGTCCTCCACATTCCCACGGGCCGGATCGTTCGATGCCAGGACGGGCGCAGCCAGCAGAAAAACAAGGAGGCCGCCCTCAAGATCATGCGCGCCCGGTTGCTCGAGGACAAACGCCGCGAGGAGGAGGAGAAATACTCCGCCCACCGGCGAAGCCTGATCGGCGGCGGCGGGCGAGAGGAAAAAATCCGCACCTACAATTTCGCCGAGAACCGCGTGACCGACCACCGCATCAAGCTTTCCCTCTACTCGCTCGACCGCGTCCTCGAGGGAGACCTCGGCGAACTCACCTCCGCTCTCCAGGCCAGCGACATCGAGCAGCGCCTCAAGGATTCCGGAATCGCCTGATCCCCCGAGATAAATGGCTTGCCCGCCGCGCGCGGGGCGATCATGGTCCGGAAATCCTTCGGAAAACGCCATGAACCAAGACCCTGACATGCCCCGGGATCTTTCCGGTTTGGAGATGGATTTGCTGAAAAGCTTCCAACCCGCCTGGGTGAAGGAATCGTCTCCTCCCTCCGCGCTGTCCCGGTTTTCCGACGAGGGCCCGTCCTCCCGCCGCGACGATCGTTTTTCCGGCGATCGCGACGATTTCGATTTCCGCAAGGACCGCAGGCCGCCGAAGAACAAACGCCTTCCCCGCCAAGGCCAGGAGCACGGCCCAAAATCCGCGCCCGCCGCGGGCGGCGTTCGGCATCCATCCGGCAAAAAACCGCCCTTTCGCAAGGACTCCCCGCGGGGTCCGCGCGCGTCCGGCGAGACCGATCGCGGCGTTCCCGCGCTCGAAGGCTGGGAAATCAAATTCGTCCCCGAACCGCGCGGCGTCGAGGGTCTTGTCAAACAGATCAAATCCTCCGCGAAGGCCTACGGGCTCTTCGACCTCGCCCGCCTTGTTCTGGAAAAATCCCCGCGCTACCGGATCGAATTCCGCCGCAAGGACGGCCCGGCGCTGTTCCAATGCGTGAAGGACGGCACGCTGTGGCTCAACCGCGCCGATGCCGCGCGCTGGATCCTGCAGGCGCACCTCGATTCGTTCTACCGCCGCGAAAGCGTCGAGGTCGAGGCCCCGAAAGGCGATTTCCCCGTCATCGCCCAGTGCGGGATGAGCGGCGTCTTCCTCGGCCCGCCCAACCACCACGACTACCAACTCAACCTCCGCAAGATCCACTCCGAGCGCTTCGCGAACGTCCCGTTCGATGTCTACAAGGCCCGCGTGCGCATGCTGCGCGACGCCGAGTCCATCGAGAAATGGAAAACCCAGCAGAGCACCCGCGACGTTTTCCACCCTCTCGCCGCGCCGGAGGGTGTCGAGCCTCCCGCCCTCGCCAACCGCGCCGAGGTCGAGGAGCATTTTTCAAAAACCCTCGCGGACGCCGAAATCATGGACCCCGGCACCGAATTCACGGTTCCCGGCTCCGCCGCGGTCAACGACTCCGCGCCCGCCGTGATCGAGTTCACGAGGCGGGAACTCGACAACCTCCTCCGCTTCCCGCTTCCCGTCGCCCACGTGCTTGGACAGGAATTCCAGAAGTCCGGGCTCCAGATTTTCAAGGCCCACGAAAACATCACCTACGTCTCGGTGGCGCGTCCGCGCCCGCTCGACCGCGCGGCGAATCCGGTCTCGCAGAGCCTCTCCGCGATTCTCGACTATCTCGAGAGCCATCCCGACGAGCCCCGCGCCGCGCAGTGGCAGGCGCTTCTCGCACAGGTTCCCCTTCCCGAGGATGCCGATCCCGCCGCCCGCGAGACCTCGCTTCTGCGCGATTTCTATTGGCTCCTCCACCAGGGCCATGTCGTCGACTACGCCTCGAAAGGCCTCGAGATTCCCCGGCGCCAGCCTTCCGCGCCGCGGCCGCAGAAAAAACCCAAGCCCCCTGCGGAAGCTCCCCCGCCGGCCGCCGGGACCCAGCCCTCCGAACCGGAATCCGATGGACCGGTCGAATCCGACGGATCGCCGGCCTGATCTTCAAAGGGCCGGATGGGAAAACGCGTTTTGATTTTGTCGGCCTCGGTGGGCTCCGGTCACGTGAAGGCCGCCGACGCGCTGGCGCGCGTGATGCGCGAGCGGCCCGATGTCGAGGAGGTTTTCTGCGACGACTCGCTCGACCACACGAACGTCCTCCACAAGCAATTCTATTCGACCCTCTACAAAAAACTCTCCGCCATGCTGCCGGAATTCCTGGGCTGGTGGTATGAGACGAGCGACGACCCGTGGGTCGCGGACAAAAGCCGACTCGCCATCGACCTTCCGCAGGCGCTGCCGTTGATGAACCTCGTCCGCGAGTTCCGGCCCGACATCATCCTCTGCACCCATTTCATGCCCGCCGGCGTGATTTCCTGGCTCATCGCGAATGGAAAACTCGAGGCGCGCCTCGGCGTGGTGGTCACCGATTTCCACTTCCACGCCTTCTGGATCACGCGCGCTTTCAACTGGTATTTCGTCGCGCAGGAGGACGACAAGATCCACATGGAGGCCCTCGGCCTGCCGGGCGACCGGATCAAGGTCACCGGCATCCCCGTCGAACCCGAATTCTCCGCGCCGGTCGATGCCGATGCCGTGCTGAAGCGCCAGGGATTGACGCCCGGCCGCCCGACCTTCCTCGTCGTGGGAGGCGCGCTGGGCCTCAGCCCGGCGGTGGCCGTCACGCGCCAACTTCTCCAACTCGACCGCGATTTCCAGGCGGTGATCGTTTGCGGCCGCAACGAGGAAATGCAACACGACATCGTGCAGCTCGTGAAGCACCGCCCCGGCGATTTCCGCGTTCTCGGCTACACCACCGAAATCCCCGAGCTCATGGCCGCCTCCACCTTGATCCTCAGCAAGCCCGGCGGGATGACCACCGCCGAGGCCCTCGCGCGGGGGCTCCCGATGATGATCCTCGATCCCATCGGCGGCCAGGAGGAGCGGAACTCCGATGTCCTTCTCGAAGCCGGCGCGGCGGTGAAATGCACCGAGGCCACTCTCGTCGCGCACAAGCTCCGGCGTCTTCTCGACGATCCCGCCCGCCTGGCGCGCATGCGCGAATGCGCCAGAAACCTGGGCCGCCCGGACGCCGCGGCGGAAATCGCCCGCATCACCCTGGAGGAGCCCGACCGCCGGCCGGTGGTCATTTCCAAACTGCGCGAAAAAGTCCTCCGCAAGCGAATCGCCGATGCGGGCTAGGGAAATGGAAGCCACCACGCCGTTTCTCGTCGGAGTCGCCACCTCGGGCTATCAAAGCGAGGGCGGCTACAACGGCCCCGGCGATCCGAAAAACAACTGGGGCGCGTGCGAGGCCTCCGGCCGGGTTCAAAAAACCGGAGCCGCCGTGGATTTCTGGAACCGCTACCGGTCCGACTACCGGCTCGCGCGAGGACTCGGTCTGAACGCCTTCCGGCTCGGCCTCGAATGGGCGCGAATCCAACCCTCCACCTCGTCGGCGCGTGGTCGCGCCCCGGAATTCGACAACGACGCGATCGACGCCTACGCGCTTCGCATCGCCGCCTGCCGCGAAGAGGGGCTCGAGCCCGTCGTCACGCTCCAGCATTTCACCCATCCCGCCTGGCTTGGTCTCGATGCCTGGCTCGAGGATGAAACGCCCGCTTTGTTCGAGATTTTCGTTCGTCACACCATCACGCGCTTGAACGACCGGCTCGCCGAGGCGCATGGACAGAGGCCCGTCCGGTGGTATGTCACGATCAACGAGCCGAACATGCTCGTTCTGAACACCTATCTGAACCGCCATTTTCCGGGTGGGCCGGATGCGGGGATTCCCGTGGGTCTGCGGGCCTACAACCGCATGCTCGCCGCGCACGTTCGCGCTTACAACGCCATTCACGATGTCTATGAGGACCGCGGCTGGGAACGTCCCCTCATCTCGATGAACACGTTTTGCAGCGACGTGTATTGGTCCGACCTGATGTTGCTCGACCTTCTCTGCCTCCGCCAAAAGGGGATCAAGCCCGCCGGAGCAGGCGGGTATTTCGCCGCGCGCTCGAAGGAGTTGTCGGAGCATTTCACCGCCGCGGCCCTGCGCCGCCGCACCGATGCGGCGGCGATCGCCGGAGCGGGATTGCATCGTTTGGCGAATTGGTTCGCCTCCCGCGCCGCCACCGAGGAGGGCTGCGGATTTTTTTTCCGCGAGCAGGAACGCGCCAAGCGCGACGTCTCGCTCGATTACCTGGGTGTGGACTACTACGACCCCTTTCTCAGCCACGCGCTGAGGCTGCCGGATTTTTCCGACCTGGAATTCAAGAGCCGCAGTATCTCCGCGCATCTGTTCGACGTGCTTTCCAGCAAGTGGTGGGACTGGCATTTCCTGCCCGAGGGCCTCACGGCGTTTTGCACGTTTTACGCGAAGGCGTTTCCGGGTCTCGGAATTCTCATCGCGGAAAACGGCATGTCGCAGCGTTGCAGCCAGGACAACTCCTCGTCGGGTCCGCGACGCGACGGCCTCACGCGCAGCGACTACCTCGAGGCCCATCTTCTCGAGGTCCGGCGTCTGCTCGACCGCGGCGTCCCGTTGCTCGGCTACCTGCACTGGTCGCTCACGGACAACTACGAGTGGGGGTCCTTCACGCCGCGCTTCGGATTGTTCCGCATCGATTTCCCGCGCGGGCTGGAGCGTCTCGCCGTGGACCATCTCGGCGACAATCCCTCGCAAACCTACGCGCGGTTGGTGCGGGAGCATGGATTGGATTCGCTCCCGGCGCGTCGTGTCTCCGGTTGATCGGCGCGCCCGATTCGGTTCTTCCCCGACGGCCCCGGACCGAATTCAATCGCGCGGATGTCATTTTCGAAAACTTTCGCCCGCTGGATGGAGTCCCTTCGTTTGATGCCGGAGGCGCGGGCCGTGCGTTGGGGGATTTTCCTCTGGGTGGTTTACTCGCTGGTCATCGCCGGAATCGTCGCGGCGCAGCCCGACCGCCGCACGGTGACGCCCGAGTATCGGGAGGCCTCCGGGGAATGGTGGAGCGGGCGGGACATCTACGAGGTTCGCATGCACGGCTATCTATATCTTCCGCAGGCGGCGATGATCTACACGCCGTTCGCGGCGTTGCCGCCAAGGGTCGGCGAACCGCTGTGGAGGCTGGTCGGGCTCGGGTTGCTGGCGTGGTCGATTTGGAGGCTGGCCAGCCGGTTTGGCGGCGGGCGGCGGGGGTTTTGGTTTTTCGCGGCGACGGTGGCGGCGATTCCCGCCGGTTTTTCCTCCGCGCGGAACGGCCAGATGAACCTTGCGATGGCGGCGTTGCTCGCGTTGGCCGCCGTGGACCTGGGACTCCGCGCGTGGAACCGGGCGTCGATCTCGCTTCTGCTGTCGCTCGCCTTGAAGCCGCTCGGCCTCGTGCCGTGTCTTCTCGCCGGAGCGTGCCATCTCCGGACCATGTCTTGGAGGCTGGTTCTCGGGGCCGCCCTGCTCGGCGCGGCGAGCTTCGCGCATTCGAATCCCGCTTTTGTCGCGGAGCAATACGACCTGTTCGTTCAAACCCTGCAAATCGCCGGAAAGCCGAACCAGCCGAGGTTCTGCGACATCCAGGGCATGTTGTTGTTTTTTGGAACGCCGTTGCCGGATGCGGTGATGACCGCGATCCGCGCGCTTGCGGCGGTCGGCACGCTCGGCCTGGCCTGGCTGGCGCTGCGCCGCTACGGGGCCGTGCGCGGAGGATTCGTCTGCATGCTTCTGGCGGCCTGGTATCTGCTTCTCTTCAACCCGCGCACAGAGACGAACACCTACGTTCTGCTGTCGCCGTTTGTCGGAATTCTGGTCGCCTCCGCCGCGGTCGATGCGAAGTCTCCGGCCCGGTTTTCCTGGCTGGCGGCCTATGCCCTTGTTTTGAGTTGTGAAAATTGGGGCCCGCTTCACAACCTCACGAACCTGTGGCTGAAAGCCGCGGCCACTTTGGTCTTCGGCGGTTTTTTGATCCGCGATGTGCTGGCGGGCCGCGATCCGCTCGGATTGGCGGAGCCGCCGTTCTCCCGGTCGCCGGGAAACCCGGCCTGACCGGGGGACGCGGTTTTTTGTTTTTTTTGTGCGGCAGGCCCGTAGGATGGCCGAAGCCACATGGCCCACCTCCCGAAAGATTGGCGCTTTTTGCGCATGGCTTGGATTTATGCGGTTGTGCTGACCGGGGATTCCTCCCGGGCGTCGGAGTTGGTGGGGTCCGTCGTCGTGGAAATCGGCCGGCGTCAGGATGTGGTGAGTGTTCACCGCCGCCGCCGTTTGTTTTTCGCCCTTTTGCGCCGGGAGGGAGCCGGTTTGCCGCGATGCGCCGAGGTCGATTTTCGCGGCCCCGCGGATTTGTTTTTGTTTCACCGGCTCGAGGAACCCGGCCGCAGCGCGCTGGCGCTTTTTTATTCGAGGATGTTCGGCGCGCACCAGTTGGCCGATGTGCTGGGAGTGCCCGAGCGGGATCTCCCCGGCATTCTCGGAGTGGCCCGAGCCGAATTGTCGGGAAAACTGTCCGTAACCCCATGACCCCCGCCGCCGCCCGCAAAATTCTGACGATGCACCTCGAGGATGCGGTCGAGGCGGCTCCCTCGTCCGTCCAGAAGGCCCTCAAGGCCCTGCCCGGCTCGCCCGAGCTTCTGGAGGATTACGAAAAGCAAACGGTTCTCGACCGCCAGGGGAGGAAAATTCTCGCCGGGGCGGAAGTGCCCGCCGAGGTGGAGCAGGCTCTCGCGGAGGCGGTGGCGGCCCTGCCGGCGCGGCGTTTCCAGCCCGGGGATCCCGCGATTCTGGCGGCGGCCCTGGGTTTTCTCCTCCTGGTGGCCTTGCTGGTCTGGAATTTTTTGGGACGTCCCGCCGCGTTTCCGCCCGATGCCGCCGAGATCGCCGAAACGGTGATCGAGATCGAGGACGAACCGTTCGACGAGGTGGGGGAACCCGCGGGCGAGGTCGAGGACTGGTTTCTCATGAAGGGATTCGACGGGTTCAAGGTGCCGGAGCATCTGGCCGCGAATCTGGCGCAGACCGGCGGCATCCTGAAGGTCCGGAACCAGGATGTGGCGGTGGTGGTCGTGCCCGGGCGCGACTCGCGCTTTGTGGTTTTCGAGGCGGAGCCCTTTGGAGTCGAAATCCCCGAAGGCGAGTGGCGCACGGTGCGGATCGACGACCGGTTCGCGGCGGCCATCCGTCAACAGGACGGCATGTGCTTCATGATCGTGCGCCGCGGGAGCCTGGCCTCGGTGCAGGATTTGACGGGAGTTTCCGACCGCTGAAGCCGGCTATTGCAGCGCATCCAGCGCGGCCTGGACTTCCTTGGCGTGCTTGGCGGTCTGGGCGGATTCCGCTTTCCAAACGATCTTCCCGTTTTGAATCAAAAACGATTGCCGCTTGGAAAAGGGAAGAACGCCGCCCATCGCGGGAACGCCGAACGCCTCGGCGACCTTGCCGTCCTTGTCGGCAACCAGAGGGAAGGGGAGTTTGTAGGACTCCTGGAATTTTTTCTGGGCCTCGGCCGAGTCGCGGCTCACGCCGAGGATTTGAAGATTTTTCGCCTGGAGGGATTCAAAGGCGTCGCGCAGCGAGCACGCCTGCGCGGTGCAGCCGGGGGTGTCGGCTTTCGGGTAGAAAAAAACCAGTGTCGGTCCCTTGGCGTAGACGTCCGCGAAGTCGAGCGGGGACCCGGCCTGGTCCACGGCGGTGATGCGGGGCGCCTCGGCGCCGACGTCCAAGGCTTTGACTTTGCCGATGAATGAAAAAAGTCCCATAGTGGTGATCGCGATGGCCAGTGTGTGGATGCGCATGGCGCAAAGCTAGGTTTCGTTCCCGTCCTTGGCAAATTTCCATTCCGAATCCGCCGTGAAAAAAGTCCTTCCGATCCTCCTTGCCTGCCTCGCCGCGGCGCTGGCCGCGGCCTCGGGTGTGTTCATCGACCGCGAGGAAACGCTTCGCCGCGTCGCCGCGGGCATGGCCGGCGAGGCGGGATTTTCCGGGACGCTGGGCGCGCTCGCCCGGGAGCGGGGCGGTTGGATCGCCGCCGACTTGGCGGGCGCCCTGGAAGCCGCCCTCCCGGTTTTTCTCCTTCTCGCTCTTTCCGCGATTTTGTTGACGCGCCTGCCGGAAAGGTTTCGCCGTCCCGCCCTGGGGATTTGGACCGCCGTGGTCGTGTCGGTTTTTTTCTGGGGGCTTTGGAACGGCTGGAAAACCTCTCTCGGCGCGGTTCGCGAGCCGCGACTGCTCGCCCCTGTGGATCTTCTTGAAAAGGCGCAGCAACTCGAGGGCCGGATTTTTTTCAATCCATCCGCGCATTGTTTCGCTCCGCTTTTCGCTCCTTCAAAAATCGAATCCGGATTCCATCCCGGGCAATCCGCCCGGCTTCAGGCCTCGCTGGCCGATTGGCGCGCGGAGGACCGCAAAAATCCTTTTGCCGGAATCGTGTTCGCCGGAGGCGATGTGCGGCCGAGTCCATTCCTGGACATGATCCGGTCGATGCCGGGTTGGAGCCTGGCGGTGGCGGACAACCACGGGCTTCTTTTCGTCCGCGAACAAACCGCCCCGGAGATCGCGTCGCTCGATCTGGCGAAGCGGAAATTCGAGACCAAGGAAAACCAGGCCCTTTTTCTCGCACAGTCCGCGATGGTTCAACAGGCGATCGGGCAATCCGAAAAAGCGCGCCAACTTCTCGGCCATGCGCTGGAACTCTCCGAAACAAACCAGGTGCTCGTTCACTCCGCGCAGTTCGCGGCTTCGGAGGGACGCTGGGCGGACGTGCTTGAAACGGTTGAATCGGTTTTGAAAAAAAATCCCCGCTCGATCCCGGCCCGGTATCTGGAGGCGCTCGCGCTGTTCGAGTCGGGTGCGATCGCCAAGGCCGCAGAAAAATCCGCCACGCTGGCCGCGTCCCTCCCGGACGATTCCGCCATTCTTGGTTTGCAGGCCCGCATCGCGGCGAGGAACAACGATCCCGCCACCGAAACCGCGGCCTTGGAAAAACTCCTCGCGCTGGCCGCTCGCCGCGGCCAACCGGTCGGCGATTTGCACGCGCTTCTCGGCCAGGCCTGGGCCCGGCGCGGATTTCCCGACCAGGCTCTCGCGAATTATCAGGCCGCGCTGGACGCCAATCCGCCGCCGGACGTTCGCGAACAAATCGAGCAATCGATCAAGGTCATCCGCGAGCGTGTTCGCTGATTCGGCCTCACTCCTTGATCGAAGGAATCGGCACGTGGATGTCCACATCCGCGCCGTAGTCCACGCCCTCGAGCCCGAAGCCGAAGAGGCGGTGGAAACTCTGCTGGTAACCCGCGAAATCCGCGAGGTCGGCGAGGTTGTCGGTGGTGATGGATGCCCACCGGTCGGCGACGAGTTTTTGGATGTCGTCCGCCATTTCCCAATCGTCCAGACGCAGGCGCCCGGCCTCGTCCACAGCGGGGTTCCCGGTGTCGAGTCGCTCGCGGAAGAGGCGGTCCATCTGCTCGGCGCACTCCTCGTGCGAACCGGCGGCCTTCATCGCCTTGTAGAGGATTGAAATGTAGAGCGGCACGACCGGAATCGCGCTGCTGGCCTGCGTGACCAGCGCCTTGTTCACCGAAACCCAGGCCTTGCCGCCGAGCGGGGCGAGCTTGGTGTCGATGTCCCGCTGAGCGCGCTCGAGATCCTCCTTCGCGCGGCCGATGGTTCCGTTTTTGTAGATCGGCCAGGTGAGCGACGGTCCGATGTAGGAATAGGCGAGGGTGCGGACGCCGGGAGCGAGGGCGTCGGCCTGTTGCAGGGCGTCGATCCACATTTCCCAATCCTCGCCGCCCATCACGGCGGTGGTGTGGGCGATCTCCTCGTCGTTGGCGGGTTCGATGGAAACCTCGTTCACCTGGCCGTTCGTGGTGTTGAGGTTTTTGTTCGAGTAGGATTGCCCGATCGGCTTGAGGACGGATTTGAAAACCTCGCCGGTGCGCGGATGCACGCGGCGGGGGGAGGCAAGGCTGTAAACCACGCAATCGACCTGGCCGAGGTCCTGTTTCACGGCCTCGACGACGGTTTTTTTCAGTTCGTCGGAAAAGGCGTCGCCGTTGAAGGACAGGGCGTAGAGACCGGCGGCGGCGGCCTCGCGCTCGAACGCGGCTGTGTTATACCATCCCGCCGTGGCGGTGCGCTCGCCCTCCGCGGCTCGCTCGAAAAAGACGCCGATCGTTGCCGCTCCGCCTCCGAACGCCGTGGCGATGCGGCTCGCAAGCCCGTAGCCGGTCGACGATCCGATGACCAAAACCTTTTTCGGGGCGTTGGCGATCGGTCCCCGGTTTTTCACGACGGCGATCTGCTCGGCGACATGCTTGGCGCAGCCGGCGGGGTGGGCGGTGGTGCAAATGAATCCACGGATTTTGGGTGCGACGAT
Source organism: uncultured Chthoniobacter sp. (assembly GCA_964628505.1). Classification (GTDB taxonomy): domain Bacteria; phylum Verrucomicrobiota; class Verrucomicrobiia; order Chthoniobacterales; family Terrimicrobiaceae; genus UBA967. The sequence continues at coordinate 12,837 of CAZVPK010000001.1, read as the reverse complement.
CATAGAACCCAGAAACGTGCCGATTCTGAAAAACGGAGGCAAGCGGGAACCTGCGCCGAACGATGGTTCCGTTGAATCGCACTCCGCGGATTTTCCTCCGGTTTCCGCCTCCTTGACACTAAGAGTGGTGGAGCCATGACAATCCTCAATCGCATCACGGCCGCCCTGCTCGGTTTGGTTTTCATCGTCTTCGGGAGCAATTTTTTTCTGAAGTTCATCCCGATCCCCCAGCCGCCCGAGGGGTCGCCCGCGGCGATGTTTCTGGGGGGGATGTTCGCCTCCGGGTTGCTCGCCTTTGTGAAGGTGCTGGAAATCGCCGGCGGCGTTCTGGTCGCGATTCCCGCGACGCGCAATCTCGGACTGCTCGTCCTCGGTCCGATCATTGTGAACATTTTCGCCTTCCACCTTTTCTTCTTCGGTCCGGCCTCGCTGCTCGATCCGATGATGATCGGGATCGCGGCCCTTTCGGGCTGGCAAGTCCTCGCGGCGGGCAAGGCTTTTTGGAACTTCCTCAAATCCTCGAACTGATATGCCCATCAATCCAACCATCGAACCGCTTTTTCAAAAACTCCCGCTCGGCGCGCTCGAGTTGCCGAACCGCATCCTCATGGCGCCGCTCACCCGTTGCCGCGCCGAGGCGGGTCATGTGCCCGGACCTCTCATGGCGGAATACTACGCGCAGCGGGCCTCGGCGGGGCTGATCATCGCGGAGGCGACGATGGCGATCGAGGGGAACTCGGCCTTTTGCGCGGAGCCGGGAATTTACAACGAGCCCCAGATCGAGGGTTGGCGCGGAGTCACCGACGCCGTCCACGCGAAGGGCGGGAGGATTTTTCTCCAAATCTGGCACGGGGGCCGCGCCTGCCATCCGCTCTTCAACAACGGCGCGCAGCCGGTGGCGCCGAGCGCGATCGCGATCACCAACGACGAGGTCCACACGCCCGAGGGCAAGAAACCGTATGTCGTGCCGCGCGAATTGCGCGACGACGAGTTGCCGGGAATCGTGGCGGGATTTGAAAAAGCCGCCGCGAACGCGAAGGCTGCCGGATTCGATGGCATCGAGGTGCATTCGGCCAACGGCTATCTGCTCGACGGGTTTTTGCGCGACGGAGCGAACAAGCGAACCGGTCCCTATGGCGGCACCATCGAAAACCGCGCCCGTCTTTTGCTCGAGGTGATCGACGCCGTCTCGGCGGTTTGGGGGTCCGACCGGGTGGGCGTTCGGATTTCTCCGCTCAACAGCTTCAACAGCATGTCGGACTCCGATCCCGTCGGCCTCGTGACTTGGCTCGCGAAACGGCTCGACACGTGCGGCCTTGCCTATCTCCACCTCATGCGCGCGGATTTGTTGGGCCAACAACACGCCGATGTCGTTTCGCCGGTGCGGGAAAATTTCCGCGGTCCTTTGGTGCTGAACATGGCCTTCACCGCCAAGGAAGCGGCGGATGCCATTTCAAAAAAGCAAGCCGACGCCGTGGCGTTCGGAACCCCGTTCCTCGCCAACCCCGACCTGCCCGCGCGCATCGCGGCCGGTGCTCCGCTCAACGCCCCCGATCCCGCCACCTTCTACTCGCCCGGCGCGAAAGGCTACACGGACTACCCGTTCCTGAATGCGGGTTGAGGTTTGCGAAGCCCTCAAGGCCTTGAGTTGGCTGACACCATGACGCCGCGTCCGGTTGTGATTCCATGAGAACCGAGATCCAGGTTCGGGATCTTTTCGAGTTCTTCGATTATCCCACCGCTGCCAACGCCCAATACGCATTGGCCGGCGGATTGGCCGGCGGATTGGCCGTTGGCCTCCGGGTTGGCGAATTGTTCGTCCAGGGGGAAAGGGAGCGCTTCGGTCTCCCGCTTTACAGTGACGATGTGGACTTCCGCGGCTATCGATTTTTGGCCGATGGCATCAAGGTCTGGATGACCTCGCAGGGACTCGAAGTGACTCGAATCAGCGTGGCAATTCGAAAGGGGGCGGAATCCATGGGCTGGATTTTCAACATGTTCTCGACCCCTTCCCGTGGATGATTTGCAAGCCGCACGCGTTCCGCACCAGACCGCATGCCGAGCAAGGGCATGACTTGAGCCATTGGAAAATCCTCGCGACACTTTTGCCCGATGCCCAAACACTTTGCCGCTCCCTTGGTTTGGATTTGTCCAAAGACGCCTTTCGCTTGCGGTCGGTTTTGGACGATGGCCGCTTTCCGCTTCCTGCGGACTTTGCCGGGGAGGCGCTCGGCGACCGCCTCGACGAGGAAATGAATCGCCCGGTGCGGGGCATTCGTAGTTACTGATCCCGATGATCAAAAAAATCCTGCTCACCGCTTTGACGATTCTCCTGCTGGTCGCAGTGATCGCCGGGGTGAAGGCCCTTCAAATCCGCGCCCTGATCGATTCCGGAAAAACCCGCCAACGGCCCGTGGATACGGTCAGTGCCATTTCCGTCGAGACCGACCACTGGGTGCGCAGCGTGGAATCGGTCGGTTCCGTTCGCGCGGTGCAGGGGGCCGATCTGGCCGCCGAGTCGCCCGGCATCGTCTCGGCGATTCATTTTCAAAACGGCGCGGAGGTGAACGAGGGGGATTTGCTGCTGGAACTCGACACCGAGGCCGAGGCCGCCACCCTGCGCTCGGCCGAGGCGGAGGCCGATCTCGCCCAGACGGTCTACGCGCGCACGAAATCTCTGCGCGCCAGCAACGCCGTTCCGCAGTCCGATCTCGACGCCGCCGATTCCCAACTCCGCAAGATCACGGCCCAAGTCGAGCAACTCCGCGCCGCCATCTCCAAAAAACAGGTCCGCGCGCCCTTCACAGGCCGCCTGGGAATCCGCGAAGTCAACCTCGGCCAGTTCGTCGAGCACGGCGACAAGATCGTCTCCCTCCAATCCCTCGACCCGGTCTTCATCGACTTCCTCCTGCCCCAGCAGCTCATTTCCACCCTGTCCCCGGGCCAGAAAATCCTCGTCCGCACCGATGCCTATCCCGGCCGCGATTTCGAGGGAACCCTCACCGCCATCAATTCCGAAGTGGATCGCGTGACCCGCAACATCCGCCTGCAGGGGACCCTGCAAAACCCCGACGGCGCCCTGCGCCCCGGCATGTTCGCCCGGGTGGAAATTTTCCCGGGCGGGGCCGACGAGGTTTTGCGCGTGCCGCTCACCGCCGTGCTCCGCGCCTCCTACGGCGATTCGGTTTTTGTGATTCTGGAAAAACCGGGGGCCGACGGCGAAACCGAACTCGTCGTCGAGCAGCGGTTCATCCGCACAGGTCGCACGATGGGAGACTTCATCGCGGTGACCGAAGGATTGAAAGCGGGAGACCAGGTCGTCTCGGCCGGCGCGTTCAAGCTGCGCAACGGCTCACGGGTGAAGGTGGACAATTCCCTCGCCCCGAAACCCTCCACGACTCCCAACCCGGAAAACACCTGATGCCGCTCCGGACAGAAACGACGGAGGACCGCGAATGAATCTCGAGCGCTCCATTCCCACAGACCTCTTCATCCGGCGGCCCGTGCTGGCGGCGGTGGTGGCGCTTGTGATCCTGGTCGCGGGCATCCAGGCGGTCTTCACGCTGACCGTCCGCCAATACCCGCGCAGCGACAACGCCTCGGTGACCATTTCCACGGTTTACGTGGGAGCGGACGCGGAACTGGTGCGCGGATTCATCACCACCCCCATCGAACGCGCCATCGCGGCGGCCGACGGCATCGATTACATCAAATCCGAGAGTTCCCAGGGCCGGTCCCTCATCACCGCCCGCCTCAAGCTGAATTACGATCCCACCAAGGCCCTCTCGGAGATCAGCGCCAAGGTCGATCAAGTGCGCGGCGACCTGCCTCCCGAGTCCGAGGTGCCGGTGATCGACATCGTGAGCGCGGACTCCGAGCGCGCGGCATCCTACCTGCGGTTCGTCTCGGATATTTTGAGGCCGAACGAAATCTCCGACTATCTCGCCCGGGTCGTCCAACCGCGCCTGTCGGCGGTTCCCGGGGTGCAGCGCGCCGAGATTCTCGGCGGCCGCACCTTCGCGATGCGGATTTGGCTGAAACCCGACCGCATGGCCGCGCTGAACATCAGTCCCGCGCAGGTCCGCCGCGCGCTCGGCGCCAACAACTACCTCTCCGCCGTGGGCCGCACCAAGGGCGCGCTCGTCACGGTGAACCTCACGGCCAACACCGACTTGAAAACGGTCGAGGAGTTCGAGCAACTCGTGCTTCGCGAAAGCGGCGGCGCGGTGGTCCGCCTCAAGGACATCGCCGATGTCTCGCTCGGCGCCGAGGATTACGATTCCGCCGTGCGCTTCAGCGGCGAGCAGGCCGTGTTCATGGGCATCTGGGTGCTGCCGAACGCCAACACGCTGGACGTGATCGGCGCCGTGCGGAAGGAACTCGACAAAATCAAAACCGAGCTCCCCGCGGGCCTCGAAGCCGGTGTGGGCTACGACTCCACGGTCTACATCACCGACGCGATCCGCGAGGTTTTGAAAACGCTCGCCGAGACCCTCCTCATCGTGGTGGTGGTGATTTTTCTTTTTCTGGGAAACCTGCGGGCCGTGCTCGTTCCGGTGGTGGCGATCCCCCTGTCGATTCTCGGCGCGGTTTTCCTGATGCAGGTCGCGGGATTCACCGTGAACCTCCTCACCCTGCTGGCGATCGTCCTTTGCGTGGGCCTGGTGGTGGACGACGCGATTGTGATCGTGGAAAACGTCGAGCGCCACATGTCGGAGGGAATGTCCCCCTTCGATGCCGCGATCCTCGGCGCGCGGGAACTGGTCGGCCCGGTGGTTTCCATGACCGTCACCCTGGCCGCCGTGTATCTGCCGATCGGCCTGCAGGGCGGCCTGACCGGGTCGCTCTTCCGGGAATTCGCCTTCACGCTGGCCGGAGCGGTGATGGTTTCCGGCCTGGTGGCTTTGACGATATCCCCCGCGATGAGCGCGGCGCTTTTGAAGCCGGGGCTCGAGGAGCGGGGATTCGCCAAGGTCGTCGGCGGCGTGTTCAAGCGGTTCCGCGACGGTTACGGGGTGCTCCTCGACAAGGTGCTGGCCAACCGCCCCGCCGCCTACGCGGTCTGGGCCGTTGTGGTTCTGCTTTGCGTTCCGATGTTCATCCTCTCGCCCACCGAACTCGCGCCCGACGAGGACCAGGGCGTGATCTTCGGGATCATCGAGGCGCCCGCCGACGCCACGCTGGAGGAAACGGTGCGCTACGCCGACGAGGCCACGCGGATTTTCCTCTCCACGCCGGAGACCTCCTACACGTTCCAACTCACGCAGCCGACCTTCGGATTCGGCGGCATGGTGCTCAAGCCCTGGGGCGAGCGCACCCGCACGCCGAAGGACCTGCAGCCGGAGATCGCCCGGCAACTCTCCGGACTCGCCGGCATCAAAATGTTCCCGGTGACTCCCGCCGCGCTGCCCGGGGGAGGGGACTTCCCGGTTGAATTCCTCATCGCCTCCACCGCCGAGCCCGAGCAGATCCTCGAGATCGCGCAGACCCTCCAGCGAAAGGCCATGGAGAGCGGAATGTTCGCCTTCCCGCCCATCATCGACACCAAGATCGACCAACCGCGCACCGAGATCCTTCTCGACCGCGACAAGATCGCCTCGCTGGGTCTCGACCTCCGCCAGATCGGCGAGGACCTCTCCGCCATGCTCGGCGGAAATTTCGTCAACCGCTTCAACATCGACGGCCGAAGCTACAAGGTCATCCCGCAAATCCAGCGCGTGGACCGCCTCAATCCCGACCAGCTCCAACAAATCTACGTCACCGGTCCCGACGGCCGCCTCATGCCGCTCGGCGCGGTCGCGACCCTCAAAAACTCCGCAGAGCCGAGATCGCTGAACCGCTTCCAGCAACTCAATGCCGTCAAGCTCAGCGGCGTCGCGATCCGTCCGCTCGACCAGGCCCTGCGCTTTCTCGAGGACGAGGCCGCCAAGATCATGCCGCCCGGCTACGTGATCGACTACACCGGCGAGTCGCGCCAACTCCGAGCCGAGGGCGGGTCCAAGTTTCTCGTCACCTTCGCGCTGGCCGTGATGATGATTTTTCTGGTGCTCGCCGCGCAGTTCAACAGTTTCCGCGACCCCTTGATCATTCTTCTCGGCTCGGTGCCGCTGGCGATGTTCGGCGCGCTGGTTTTCACATTTCTGAAAATGCCCTCGCCCAACGTGCCGTTCTGGACCAACGGTTGGACGACCACCCTCAACATCTACTCGCAGATCGGCCTCGTCACGCTGGTGGGACTCATCGCCAAAAACGGAATCCTCATCGTCGAATTCGCCAACCAGCTCCGGGCGCGCGGCCATGGAAAACTCGCCGCCGTGCGCGAGGCGTCGCTCACCCGCTTCCGCCCGATCATCATGACCACGCTGGCCACGGTCTTCGGACATTTCCCTCTGGTCCTTGTGACCGGCGCGGGCGCCGCCGCGCGCAACTCCATCGGCCTCGTGCTGGTGGGCGGAATGGCGATCGGCACCCTCCTCGCCCTGTTCATCGTCCCCTGCCTCTACATGCTCCTCTCGGGCCGCAAGGACCGGGGGAACCCCTGAGAAAAACGCGCCCGGCGGCGCAAAAGAAAAAGGCCGGGCGGAAGCGCGTTCCACCCGGCCTTAGCGAGCATCCGTTACTTGGATGTTCCGATCGTGCTCGGAGCCGGAGCCGGAGCGGGCTTGCTGGCGCAGGCACCGAGGCCGAGAGCGGCGATCGCGAGAGCCGCCACAGCGGCGATGGTTGCGATTTTCATGTCGAGTTGTTTCCCCTCCTTTCTTGGCGGTAGCCGGTGTGAATCTGTCAGAAAGCTTCCTGCTGACAACACGAATCGGATTTTTCCGGCGGGGTCTTCACCCCCGTTGCGGCGCGGTTGGTGTGTCGTCAGGGCGTTTCTTGTAAATAAAAACAGCCCGGTCGGTTCCCCGAGTTCATTCCCTCCCCCAAGTTCATGAACTCAATCCTTCGACCGGGCTGATTTGTTTTCTATTAAGCAATCGCCGTGCCAACCTGCGGATTTTTGTTTTCCCACGGAATCACCGCGGTTTTTCATTAGTCCATTAAGGAACTTGGTGGTTTTTGGCCAACCGCGGGAGGATTTTGATCAAAAAGCGACAAGCCGATGGCATCAGCGCGGCGGTTGGCCGGGGCCGGAAAAATAGCGGCGGGTTTCCGAGGCGACGACTCCGCTGAGCAGGACGAGCGCGACGAGATTCGGGATCGCCATCAAGCCGTTCATCATGTCGGAGAAATTCCAGACCGCGTCGCTTTTCCAGATGGATCCGAGGAAGACGACGCCGACCCAGAGCCAGCGGTAGGGCCGCACCGCGCGGACCCCGACGAGATACTCGACGGCCTTCTCTCCGTAGTAGGACCAGCCGAGGATCGTGGAAAAAACAAAGGTCAACAAACCGAAGACCAGAATGGCGCTGCCGAGGACGCCGAGTTGGCCGAAGGCTTTCGAACACAGGGCGGCCTTGTCGATGCCCTCCTCCGTCCAGTCCCCGGCCGAAACCAGAACCAGTCCTGTCATCGCGCACACAACGACGGTGTCCCAGAATGTGCCCGTGCCGGAGACCAGGGCCTGGCGCACCGGATCCCTCGTGCGCGCGGCGGCGGCGAGGATGGGCGCGCTGCCCATGCCGGACTCGTTCGAGAAAAGCCCCCGCGCGATTCCGTAGCGCATCGCCTGGGCGATTCCCGCCCCGACAAATCCGCCCGCCGCGGCATGGCCGGTGAAGGCGCTTTTGACGATGAGAACAATGGTCTCGTCGAGTTTTGTGAAATTCATCAACAGGATCGCCAGACACCCGAGCACATAGCCCGCGGCCATGATCGGAACGAGGAACGAGCAGACGCGGGCGATCGATTTCACGCCACCGAGCATCACGGCCGCGGTGAGGAGCGCGAGGGAGAGGCCCACGGCGGCCTGGAGGGGTTTTTCCCCGATCTCGAAAGGCAGGTCCGCGCGGTGCTCGGCCACGATTTCCGCGATGGTGTTCGCCTGGACCATGTTTCCGATCCCGAACGCCGCGATGGCGGTGAAGATCGCAAAGACAACGCCGCCCCACCGGCAGCCCAGGCCTTTTTCGAGGACATACATCGGCCCGCCGCTCATGTGTCCGTCGGCGTTGGTCACGCGGTATTTCACGGAGAGGAGCGCCTCGCTGTATTTCGTGGCGATGCCGAACACGCCGGTGAGCCACATCCAGAGCACCGCGCCGGGTCCGCCGAGCAGGATCGCGCCGGCCACGCCGAAGATGTTGCCCGTGCCGATCGTCGCCGCAAGGGCGGCGGTGAGGGACCCGAAGGGGCTCACGTCGCCGGGAGCGCCTTTTTCGGGGGTCACCGAGAGTTTGATCGCCTGGAACAAATGGCGCTGAACGAATCCGGTGCGCCAGGTGAGGAAGAGGTGGGTGCCGAAGAGGAGGACGATCAGCCACGGGCCCCAAACGAGGGACGCGGCTTGTTCTATGAGGGAATCGAGGGTTTGCATCGCGGCATGCATAACGCCGCGCAGAGTTTTCACAAGCGCGATCTCAGCGGGCCGGGTTCGCGGCGGCTTTCAGGATTTCGAGGGTCTCGCGGGCGTTGCGCTCGATGGAAAATTCCGCGGCGCGCGCGCGGCAGGCGGCGCGGGCCGATTCGGCGTGGCCGGGGCGTTTCCAGTTTTCCAGAGCCTCCGCGAGCGCGAGCGCGTCGCCGGTCGGAACAATGTCGCCGTGGAGACCGGGCGCGAGAATTTCGGAAAATCCGTTCGCCGGCGTGGTGATCACGGGAAGTCCCGCCGAAAGGGCCTCCAGACAGGCGTTGGAGAAGGGATCATACCAGGTCGGAGCGACCAAGACATCCGCCGCTGCGAAGAGTGCGGGCAAATCGGAGACGGGTCCGAGAAACCGCGCCTTGCCGCTTCGATAAAGGTCCGCCGGCCCGCGGCCCGCGACGAGAAGTTCGGTGTCCTCCATCATTTCGACGGCCTTGAGCGCGACGGAGAGGCCTTTGCGCTCCCAACCCGTGCCGAGAAAAAGCGGCCGGAAACGATTCGGTGCGAGGTTCCATTTTTTTTGCGACTCCGCGCGCGGCGGGAGTTCGCCGAAAGGATGGATTCCGTTCGGAACGAGATGGATTTTTTCGGCGGGGTAGGGGAAACGGGCGAGAATTTCGTCGCCCACCATTTTGGAATTCACAATCACCGCCCGGGTGTTCGCCGGATCGAAAACCATCCGCTCGAGTTCGAGAACGCGCGCGTGTTTTCGATTCAGCAGTCGGCCGAGCCGCTTCCAGAGCGGTTCGAAGCCGTTCCGCCGATCCAGCCAGGCCGCATGGACGCCGTCGCCGGCGCGGAAAACCTCGCATCCGGGGACCCGCTCGAGGCTCAGGTGGACATCGCAGCCGGTCCTCATCGCGCGAAAGGCTTCCGCGAACTCCTTCGGCCCGCGGTCGGCGATGCGCAGGATTTTTCCAAACGGCCAGCGCTCGGCGGGCCAATCCGGCGTAGTGACGAGCACGCAGTCCTCGCCGGTTTTTTGAAGCTCCGCCGCGAGTCGCAGCAGGTAGGCTTCCGCGCCGCCGGTGGCGGAATGTCCCCGCCGGACAAAGCCGATCCTCATGCGGTGCCGGTATGGTTTTCGGGTTTGGGCGGACGCCCGAGAAGATTGGCGAGGGATTCCTTGGGAGGCTTGCCTTCGTGAAGCACGGCGAAAATCTCCGCCGTGATCGGCGTGTCGATTCCGAAGCGTTGCGCGCATTGCCAGGCGGCTCTGGCGGTGGGAACTCCTTCAGCCACCATTCGCGTCGAGGCAATGATCGCGTCGGGTTTTTCGCCGCGCCCCACGCGTTCGCCGAAGGCCCGGTTGCGGCTGTGCGAACTGAAGCAGGTGACCATCAAATCCCCCACGCCGCTGAGTCCGAAAAAAGTCTCCTTGTGCCCGCCCAGCGCCACGCCGAGGCGCGTCATTTCGGCCAGCGAGCGGGTCACCAACGCCGCCTTCGCGTTGTCGCCCATGCCGAAACCATCGGAGACGCCCGCCGCGATGGCGTAGATGTTTTTCAGCGCCCCGCCGAGTTGGATGCCGGTCACATCCTCGCTCGTGTAGGCGCGGAATCCCTTCACGGAAAAAATCCGCTGCAGCGGCTCGAGCAATTCGGCATGCGCGCTTCCGACTACGCTGGCCGCAGGAATGCGGCGCGCTACCTCGTTCGCCAGATTCGGCCCGCTGAGAACGGCGGTCCGGTGCGCGGGCAGCAACTCTCCGAGCACCTGCGACATCAGTTTGCCGGAGTCGAATTCGATCCCTTTCGTGCAGGAAACAAAAACCGCCTCCGCGCTTGGCCCGATTCCCGCGAGGGCGGCGGCCGTTTCGCGCATGGCCTTCGAGGGAACCACCACCACAAAAAGCCCGCAATCCTTCAGGTCCGCCAAGCTCGCCGTGGGCTCGACATTCGCGGGAATTTTCACTCCAGCGAGGTAAGTGGAATTTTCCCGCGTGGAGGCGATTTGCTCCGCCACCGACGGGTTGTGGGTCCACAACCGAACCGGCCGTCCATGATCCGCAAGCAATACCGCGAGTGCGGTCCCCCAGCCGCCTCCGCCCACGACGCCGATCCGATCAAACATGGGACTCGCGCGCCTCCGGGGATTTTTTTTCAAACCGTTTTTCGGTGCCGGCGAGCAATCGTTGGATGTTCGACTTGTGGCGCCACACGGCCAGCGCGCACATGGCCGCTGCGATCGCCACCAGCAGTGGGTCGCAGAGCCCGAACCACCACAAAATCCCGGCGCTGGTCGGCAGAGAGAACGCCGCTCCCAGCGAGGCCACCGAGACATATCTCGTGGCATAGAAAAGCCCCGCCCACACCAGCAGTCCGAATCCGAAAACCGGCGGCGGAAAAAGCGCCAGCATCACGCCGGCCGCCGTGGCGATCCCCTTTCCCCCTTGGAATTTCAACCACACCGGATACGAGTGCCCGATCATCACGAAGATCGCTGCCAGCACGCCGGCGTAGATTTTTTCCTGCCCGGTCGCATGGAGATAAACCGCCAGGTCCATCGACCATTTCACCGACAGCACCCCCTTCAACGCATCGAGCGCGAAGACCAGATAGCCCCACTTTTTCCCAAGCACCCGCAGCGCGTTTGTCGCGCCGGTGTTGCCGCTCCCCTCGCGGCGCAAGTCCACCCCGTTCATCCGTCCCGCGAGATACCCCCACGGGAGGGAACCCAAAAAATAAGAGAGGATCGCGGCGAGAGGGTAGATCATGAAACCGCGATGAAATCACGGGTGACCGCCGCGCCCTCAAGAAAAAAAGGCCCGCGTTTTCGGCTTGGCACGCGTCTGATCCTCACCATCATTCATCTCCAATGTCAGCAAGCAGCCCCCAATCCCTCAAAAAACTCCTCAGCGAAATCGGCCCCGTCGACCATGTCGGCATCGAAGAACGCGTGGCCAAATACACCACCCGCTCGATCAAAAAAGCCTCCAAGGTCCAGGCCCTCAAACTCGCCGTCTCGATGGTCGATCTCACCACCCTTGAAGGCAAGGACACCCCGGGCAAAGTCGCCTCGCTGTGCCTCAAGGCCCTCCACCCGCATGACGACCCGACTATTCCCTCGACCGCCGCGGTCTGCGTTTACCCGCGCCTCGTCAAGCACGCCAAAAAACATCTCCGCAACTCTCCGGTGAAGATCGCCTCCGTGGCGACCGCCTTCCCCTCCGGCCAGGCCCCGCTCGAAACCCGCCTCGCCGAAGTCCGTGCCGCCGTCGAGGACGGAGCCGACGAGATCGACATGGTCATCAGCCGCGGCGCGTTTCTCGCGGGCGAGCTGAATCTCGTCCAAGACGAAATCGCCGCCATCCGCGACGCCTGCGGCAAAGCCACTCTCAAGGTCATCCTCGAAACGAGCGAACTCGAAACCTACGACAACATCCGCGCCGCGTCCTTCCTCGCGATGCGCGTCCTGCGCCCCGACGATTTCATCAAGACCAGCACCGGAAAAACCTCCTCGAACGCCACCCTCGGCAACAACCAGGTGATGCTCGACGCCATCCGCGATTTCTATTTGGAAACCGGCACGCCGATCGCCATGAAACCCGCCGGCGGCATCCGCACGGCCAAACAAGCCATCCAATTCCTCATCGCCGTCAAGGAAACCCTCGGCGACCATTGGCTCAACAACACCCGCTACCGCTTCGGCGCCTCCGCGCTCCTCAACGACCTCCTCCGCCAACTCGTGAAGGAAAAAACCGGAGCCTATCAGGCCCCCTACAGCTTCAGCGAAGCCTCCGGCAGTTACTAAAAACCCACTCTCCCCGCCATGCCCGCCAAACGACCCAACAACCCGGCCCGCGAACTCCTCTTCGGCAACCTCTGGGAATACGACCCCGCCCCCGAGACCGCGAACCCCCACATCGCCCCGCGATACGACCTCTTCATCAACGGCAAATTCACCGCGCCGAAATCCAAGAAGTGGTTCGACTCGATCTCTCCCGGCAACGAGAAAAAAGTCTCCGAAATCGCCATCGCCAACGAGGCCGATGTGAACGCCGCCTTCTCCGCCGCCAGTGCCGCCTTCCCGAAATGGAGCAAACTCCCCGGCGCCGAGCGTGGAAAATACCTCTTCCGCATCGCCCGCCTTCTCCAAGACCGCGCCCGCGAATTCGCCGTCGCCGAATCCATCGATGGCGGCAAACCGATCCGCGAATCCCGCGACTTCGATGTCCCCGTCGCCGCCGCACATTTCTTCTACCACGCCGGCTGGGCCGACAAACTCGACCACGCCGCGCCCGGCCGCACCCTCGCCCCACTCGGCGTCGTTGGCCAAATCATCCCGTGGAATTTCCCGCTCTTGATGCTCGC